>JANPIG010000548.1:0-7139 GCA_031424875.1 Cytophagales bacterium | reverse complement strand
TCCTTTTTTAAGGGTTTCTGCCGATAGTAAATAGAATTTATCAGAAGAGATTAGGAAATGAACTTCATTAGAGTCATTTTCTTTTAAAGAAATTTTATAACAAGGTATATTATTAACTAAAACCATAGAATCACATAGACTTACTTCTGAATTATCTAATTCAGAAAAATGACTAAATAGTGAATTAAATAAATAAACATTAACGGGTGATTCTATAAATCTAAGGTATGTTTTAGGCTTTTTACCTTCATAATTTATTTGACTCTGTGTTCTATCCGAACAAGTAGTATATTTTAAATTATTATTTTTGTCTTTAACGATAGCATAGGTTGAGATAAGTGGTTTGCTCCAGCATTCTAAATTATTTGCTCCATATTGACCATAATCTACCATCATCTTAAAGTGAAGAATTTTTATTTTATCTAAACCTGTTACATTAATATATTTATTATAAACCTCAAAAACTGTTAATTTTTGTGCTAAACATTGATGAAAGAAGAGCATAAATAGTAATATGAATTTAAATCTCATTATTTTATTAATTAAAGGTTGTTAATTAATCACAAGGCTTTGCTATACTGGGAGCAACTTATTTATTCAATTATAGCACTTTAAATTTCATGTGATTTTAAATTTTAGTTTATCACACTTAGAATTAATACTACTAACTATTCTATTATTGCAAGTGTACACTTACAATAATAGAATAATATCTACTAAATAAAAATAGTTATTTAGTCTTGTGGAGTACCTGGACAACCAAATGCTGTTGCCAATTGTACAGCTCTCCATCTTACATTATCATCGGTAGTAGTAGAGCCAATAATTTCATACGCTGCACAGATTGCTGCTAAATCGATAGTACCTCCATTTAAATTTGTCATTTCAGATTTTGAAATAGCATTTACTTTAAAATTACTAAACTTTTTCATTTAAATAGTTAATCAAAGTTATACCTACATACAACTTGTAAATTAGGGCTTTGATTAAGTCAAACTTACCCAAAAATCCAATAACCTCTTATCCACTTTTTGAATAATCTTTATGCAAAAAATGTATAATGTTTTAAGGTACAATATTTTTCACTAAATTGCGTTTGAAACTCTTATAAACATTTTACTACTATTAAAACCCTACCCGTACCATGAAACTTTCACACGATGCCCTAAGAGAAATGAGAATTGAAGCAAAATTATCCCAAGAAGAAATGGCAGACAGAATGAATACTAAACAACCTAATTATAACCGTTTGGAAAATGGCAAAACGGCTATAAAATTTGAGGACATTCCCAAAATTGCCGAAGCAGTAGGTAAAACCTACGAAGAGGCGTTAGGGCTATTAAGCGGTTGTACCATTACAACGACAAATAATGATAATTCTCAAAACAACCAAAATTTTGTTTATTATGATGTTGATAAAAAAGTACTTGATGAAAAAGATGTGATTATCGAAACACAGAAGCAAGCACTTTCAGCCTTAAATATGACTATTAAAGTTTTGCATAATAAAATTGCAGAACTTGAAATTAAGTTAGCCTAACTGGGAATCTGCCAAACACACACCCTCAATCAAACACATTCCAAAGCTCTGCCAAATTCTAAAATTAGAGCTAAATGATGTTTTGCCCCCGCCATAATCTCTTGATAACGATTTAGTTATTAGTAAAAGAGCCCTCAATTTCGAAAATTGAGGGCTCTTTTATTATTCTAAAAATCATCCACTACTCCACTTCCACCAATTCCTTCTCCCCAACCTGCTGTCTCCACATCGCATAATAAAGTCCTTTGTTTTCCAACAGTTCATCATGAGAACCACTTTCTACGATTCTGCCTTTTTCCAAGACAAAAATATTGGTGGCGTGCATGATGGTTGAAAGTCGGTGGGCAATCACTATGGTCAGATGCGTTTCGCCTTCTGATACGTCACGGATGGTTTCGGAGATTTCTTCTTCCGTCAAAGAATCCAAAGAAGAAGTTGCTTCGTCGAAAACCAAAAGGTTTGGATTGCGTAATAATGCTCTGGCGATGCTCAAACGCTGTTTTTCTCCTCCTGATACTTTTACGCCTCCTTCGCCAATAACGGTATCTAAACCATTATCTGCTCTTTCCAAAAGTGTATGGCAAGCGGCTTTTCTGAGTACATCAAGGCATTGTTCGTCCGTTGCGGAGGGATTTACGAACAATAAATTCTCTCTGATTGTCCCTGAAAACAGTTGCGTATCTTGGGTAACGAAACCGATTCTTTCCCGCAATTGGTCGAAATCTATTTCGTCATAATTATGTCCGTTGTATAAAATTTTCCCTTCTTTTGGGCGATATAGACCGACTAATAACTTCACCAAAGTTGATTTCCCCGAACCCGAAGGTCCCACAAAAGCAATGGTTTCGCCCTTTTTGGCTTGGAAAGTAATCTTACGCAAAGCATCTTTATTAGCAGACTGATGTTTGAACATAACATCCTGAAATTCTAGGGTATCAATGCTGATAACTGGGTACGGATTAGTGGGTTTTACCTCCACAGGAATCTTGAAAATGTCTTCAAAATTCTGTAAAGAAACTTCCGCCTCACGGTAAGTATTCACCACATTTCCAATTTCTTGCAAGGGTCCAAAAAGGAAGAATGAGTAGATATTTAAGGAATAAAATTGTCCGAAAGTGATTTTTCCTTCATAAATCAAATATATCAAAACCAAGACCATCATTGCTCGCAGGAAGTTCACCACTGTGCCTTGCACAAAGGACATCGAACGCACATACCGGACTTTTTTGAGTTCTAATTTCAAGATTTTCTTAGTGGTAGAATTCAATTGAGCAATCTCTTGTTTTGCCAAACCCAATGATTTTACTAACTCAATATTCCGTAAAGATTCGGTAGTTGAACCCGCCAAACCCGTTGATTCCTTCACAATTTGTACTTGAATTACCTTGATTTTCTTACTCAAAACCGAGCTAATCCACGCAATCAAAGGACCCGTTAATAGGAACAAAGGCACAATCATCCAATGCACCGAAAAGGCATAAACCGTAATAAAAATCAAGGCAATTGCCGACTGAAAAAGGATGTTGATTCCTACTGTAATGAGCTTTTCAACGTCTGTACGCACTTTTTGGAGTTTTCCCAAAGTCTCACCCGAGCGTTGGTCTTCAAAGGTTTCGTAGGGTAATTCCAGCGAATGACTGATGCCATCTGAATAGATTTGAGCCCCTACTCTTTGGGTAACGGTATTGATAAAATAATCTTGAAAGTTCTTGGCAACCCGACTCACAAAAGCCACGCCGATGGATGCCATGGTTAGGGGAATAATTGCCTTGATAAATTGGTCAAACGTATGCGTTTCAGCCCGATAAACTGTGGCAACATCATCAATAATTTTACGGAAAATATAAGGGTCAAGCAGGGAGAAAATCTGATTGATAGCTGCCAAAGCCAATGCGCCGAAGACGGTGGTTTGGTATTTTTTGAGGTAACGGAAAAGTATTTTCATGGAAATTTTTAATGTGGATATTTTCAGAAGACTTAGCTTAGATAACCCCATTTGAAAAAGTTTAGTTTCCGTTTACTAAACGATTAAAAAATTACAGATAACATCTTGAAATTTCTCATATCTTTGTCTATAATTATTTCACAAAACTAATTATGCTTTTAAATCTTATTGTTCTCAATTAAAAAAGATGAAATTAAGAATACTCGCAGCATTTATAATTTTAACACATTTCACTCATGCTCAAAGCACTTGTGTAGGTTCACCTGGGCAGGTAAAATGGAGTTATTGGCTAAATTCCCCTCACTATCCCAACTATTCAAGTTTGACGGCTTTGGAAAATTTTCCAACACATCCCGATGGTTTTCAGATGTTGGGTTCTTTGAAAACACCAGAGAATTTTGCAGATTATTTTGCTTCCATGATTCGAGGGTACATTTACGTACCAACAACCGCTACTTATAGATTTATCGTTACGGGCGACGACCAAGTATTGTTTTATTTAAGTACTAACGATAATCCAGCTAATAAAATAAAAAGGGCGGAAGTGAAAACCTATACTGATGAAGATGAACATAATAAAGAACCAAATCAGACTTCAACTACTATTACTTTGAACGGAGGGCAAAATTATTACTTTGAAATGTATAATTTTGAAGGGAGTGGGAGAGATAATATGAATCTTTTTTGGCGAAAAACTGCCAATCCAGATACCACATGGTTATTAATTGATTATACCTCCATAAAAGAATATACTTGTGGACAAAACTGTCCCGTACGTGGAACACCGTGCAATGATGGAAATGCCAATACCACCAACGACCAACAAGACGGTTTTTGTAATTGTGTAGGTACATATACCTCCACAAATGCCTGTGTAGGCACAAAAGGCATAACCGAAGCCTATTATTACGATAATATCCCAGGTACTTATGTTGAACCTGACCTTACCAATTCTCCCAAATTCCCCCTTATTCCTGACCGTCGTGAGAACCTTTTAGGAGCTTACGGGCCTCTTAATACAGATTCCAAAGATAATTATGGAACACTTATACAAGGTTTTTTGACGGTACCTATTACGGGAATGTATGAATTTAATATTACAGGAGATAACCAAACGTATTTTTTTCTGAGTAAAAATGATTCTATTCAATACAAACAGTATCATCAAGCTATTGTCATATATGGCGTAGATGATTATGAACACAATAATTCAAGTTTCCAGAATATTCCATCGCTGACATTAGAGAAAGGGAAATTTTATTATTACGAATTTAGGCATAAGGAGAACGGTTGGCAAGACCATTTTAATTTGTTCTGGAAAACGCCCTTTTACGAAAGTAAAGATTGGAAACGAGTACCCAATTTTTATCTCTATGATTACAATTGTGAGATTTCGTGTATTGCAGCAAACACGCCTTGCAATGACGGCAACCCTTATACTAAAAACGATAAATTCAATAATAATTGTCAATGTGTAGGTACACCCTGTAGTGGTGCAGACTGCGATGACATATCGGTAAGTTATCAATCTTATGAAAGTTGTGCGGCTACCAAAAACTTACTGAATAATGCTGAAGGTTCGTGGGAATCGTGCAATACAAGTGCTAATCCAAACCCCGCTCGTTCTACTTCGACTCAATGGATAAAATATGATTTTGGCAATATTCATAAATTTCAAGGCACACGGGTTTGGAATTATAATGTATTGAACGAAACCGACAAAGGTTTCAAAAATGTAACCGTAGATTATTCGACTGATGGCATTACTTGGCAGGCTCTTGGTACCACCTATTTGTGGCAACAAGCCCCTGGCACATCAGATTATTCAGGTTTTGCCGGACCCAATATGAACGATTTGAAAGCAAGATACATCCTCATTTCAGCCGTTGATACTTGGGGAAATACTTGTGCAGGATTCAGTAAAATTACTTTTGATGCTTCACTGTGTGATAATATTGGCACAGCCTGCGATGACAAAGACCCACTTACCAAGCACGACCAATTTGATGCTAACTGTAATTGTAGGGGTGTCAATATTGATTGTGCCAAGGACACTTTGAAGTTATTAAATCTGACACTTTCTGAGGTAGCTTACGAAGCTAAAAAGGAAATTAAGGCAACGAGTTTAGTACCCAATCCCAAAAATATCACTTTCACGGCTGGCAACGATATTGTATTATTACCAGGATTTAATGTTTCACCAAATTCGGTTTTCTCGGCAAATATTGCTGATTGTATTCAAACGGCTTTCACCCAAAATAAGACTGAAACTAACCATACATTAGACTCAACGGCTACGGAGTTTAATGCAAAAGATACCGTCGATAATAAGACCAAAAAGATTATTTTCAGACTCAATAAACCTGCCCAAGTTGTACTGACTGTCAAGAATAATAATGAGGAAGTAATCGTTACGATTATTGATGATTATTATCAAAACTTAGGAACTCAAATTAAACTTCTGCCCATTAATAGATTGCCAAATGGACAATATTGGATAGAGTTGAAGGCAGATAAAGAAGTATTGAGGGAAAGTTTAGTAATAAATACGAATTGATTTTATGAAAAAAATATATCGAAGGCGGAAAGGGTGCTTCAAAAGGACGAATTCCGTAATAATGAGTTATGTTACTAAAATCCTAACCTTTTTATTGCTTATTTCTTCAAAAATCAGCCACGCTCAGCTTGATTCGATAATTTTTGTGTCTGAAAAAGATAATTCTATTTATTCTGAACGCCCAAATAATAGTAACGGAGCAGGTATTTCACTTTTTTCGGGGAGGACAAAAGGTATGTTTGGCTCGGAAGTTAGACGAGCCTTTCTTAAATTCAATTTTTCAGCTTTGCCCAGTAATGCTCAAATTCAAAGTGTCAAGTTAATTGTATCAGTTACTGGAGCGGCTAATTTCAACAATGCAACGTATAATTTCAGTCTCCATAAAGTATTGAAAGATTGGGGAGAAGGTATTTCGTCGGGTACAGGTACGGGTGCGTCGGCAACGGTAAATGATGTTACTTGGATTAATAATTTCTATAATTCAAGTTCTTGGACAAATCTTGGCGGAGATTTTAGCCCAATCTCCTCTGCCAGTTCCAATATAACTTATTTATCATTTCCCCTAAACTATGGTGTTTGGAGTAGTATAGGTATGAAAAATGATGTTAATAACTGGATAATAAACTCAAGCACTAATTTCGGTTGGATAATTATCGGGGAAGAAACGGTCTTGGGGTCAGCATTTTTTTTTGGTTCAAGAGAAGGAACCCTATTTGACAAACCAACACTAAAAGTTTTCTATACTTTGCCCGCTCCTGACAAAGTCTTAATCAACGAAGTAAACCCTCAGAAACAATGGATTGAATTATATAATCCTTCAAAACCCGTAATAAATTTGAATAATTACTATTTAGCAAATGGAAGCACCACGCAAACACTTGCTAATATGATAGTTTTGAATGGTAGTCTAACTTTAGATTCTGCCCAATACGTAGTTATTAATTGGACTGGCATGGGTCAAACAGATGGTGAATTGGCACTTTTTAATGGAAGTCCTACCAATGGCGAAATGAAAGATTATGTGCAATATGGTTCTGCCAATCCAGCGTGACGCCTCCAAAATAGGGTTCGTTGCAGATTTCAAAGATCACATTGTC
>JANPIG010000547.1:0-5189 GCA_031424875.1 Cytophagales bacterium | reverse complement strand
GACCGCTTCGGATTTAATACCATACTGAGAAGTATCTTCGTATTTTTTATGGGATTCAGTAAGCCATTTCTACGTATCCGCAACCATAGCGACCAACGAGTAATAACGCATAAATCAGCAGCTTTGGCAGCACAAACTTTCATGCTTAGTTTAGCTTCCGAAGGTTATGACACCTGTCCCATGGAAGGGTTTGATGCAGATTTAGTAAAAAAAGCCTTGAAATTACCTCATTTGGCAGAAATCACCATGATTGTAGCCTGTGGCATCGGCAAGCCCGAAGGCATTTATTCAGAACGTTTGAGAATACCGAATGAGGAGGTTATTTTTGAGGTTTGATTATGTAGCACGGAAATATGTTTCGTGCAGTGTCTCATATGGTATGGAAATCTGTTCAGTGCAATGTCACATGTAGCACGGAAAGCTGTTCAGTGTATTTCACTCGCTTCACGGAACAGATTTCCGTACTACATTTTTGGAACGATATTTGCGCTATAATCTACACGCACCCTCCGCTCTTCCGCCCGAAGAAATAATATTTTAACCATCAAATTTTCATGAAAAATTTTCACAAACGCATTCTGGGCGTAGGTGTTGCCTGTACTTCATTAGTAGGGATGGCGTTCGTTACGCTGCCCAAGCACCCCAAGGGAATTCTTACCTCTTTGAATTTAGCAAAAGCTAAATCCGAACTCTCTTTTATGGAGTCTTTCACGGCAGGTCCAGAGAAAGAAGTAAAAGACAATTCCACCGCCAAATCAACGCTGAGAGGTCCCGTTAAGGCAACTTCCAACATTTTTATCGGACTTACTATCAGTACAGTTGAACAAACGGTTCAGCTAAATTGGATGACTCCAGCAGGACATAACAGCCGCAAATTTATCGTTCAAAGAAGCAAGGATTTAGAGAAATTTTATGACATTGCTGAAATCAAACACGTTGATAAAGAGGGCATTAACACATTTACAGACGAAAACCCAGCAGGTGGTTTTACCAATCATTATCGCATCATTGAATTTGATTCTGAACGCAATATGCACGTGTATTCACCCATGGGCGTACAAGTAAGTGCGATGAACGGGGAGGCTTTTGGCGTAACATTACATACTTCCGAAGAGGGAGAAATGATAAGAGTAAAGATGGATAATGTAAAGGAATCAGACGTGTTGTTAAATACAGTTTCAGGCATGGGCGTACCTTGCGATGCTGTACAGAAAAACCAAAATGAAGTAATTTTACTCCCCACCTATCCCCTTTCACCAGGCGAATATATTGTAAAAATTAGAGACATAAAAGATGAAAAACGTTTCAAGATTCAGTTCAAGAGTTCTGATAAGATGTTTTAAAATTAAAAAGTTTGTAAAAATAATTTTACGATAACTATCTTCATATTTTTAACAATCAAAGTCTCCTTGTCATTCTGTAAAAATCTAACTAATTGGTAGGCACACAATGTTAGATTCTTACAGAATGACAAGGAGACTTTTTTTATCCTATTAATTTTATACGTTATTATGGAAATTGCATTTCTTATCAATTCTTCTGTAAAATAAATATTAGTATGCTTGCATAACAAATATTTATTTCTCAATTTTACAATGTTATGCAAAGCATAATAATTAGAAAAATTAAATACAATAATTGCTATACAAAATGAAGGCTGATAAAACCGTAGATTATCATATAAAGTCAGGCTGGCACGCTATCAATCGAATGTATAATTCTTATGCAGCTCAGTATGATATGACGATGGCAATCGGTTATGTATTGCTTAATATTGACCGAAAAGGCACTCCTGCCACAAAAATTGCCCCTGCTTTGGGTCTGGAAGCTCGTAGTCTGACCAGAATGTTGAAGACGCTTGAAGACAAAAAATGGATTCGTCGAGAAAGTGACGAGGATGACCGCAGAGTAGTAAATGTTTATTTGACCGAGGAAGGTAAGCAAAAAAGAGACATTGCTCGTGAAGTTGTTTTGGCTTTTAATAATGCCCTTTACGAAAAAATTGGCGAAGAAAAATTAGCAATTTTCTTTGAAGTGATGCAAAAAGTAAGCGAAGTAGTGGGTGTGGATACCGCCACCTACAAAGCTGAAAACATTGCTGAGGAAGTTATGTAGCACGGCAAAGAATACTGTGCTTTTGAGCAGAAAAATATTTTAAATGGTATGCTTGCATACTATTTTTTTATTTATGTAACTTTACATAAAATTGTTATGTAAGCATACTATTTGTGACTTGGTGAGGTGTTAATAATAACTTACCAAAATTATAGCTGATTAAAGCTAATTTAATTTAAACAATTTAATTTTTAATTATAGAAAAATGACACTCACAGACAGCAAGGCTTCTATTAAAGGAGGCGAGTTTTTAATCAAAGATATTGACGCTTCGCAAATTTTTATTCCCGAAGAATTTAACGAAGAGCAACAAATGATTGCTCAAACTTGTTTAGATTTCCTTCGAACGGAAGTAAATCCTCGTTTAGATGACATTGATTATGCCAAAAACACCGATCTAATGGTAGAATTAATGGATAAAGCGGGTGAATTGGGTCTGTTGGGAACGGCAATTCCAGAAGAATATGGTGGATTTGGCATGAACTTCAATACCTCTATGTTGGTGGCTGAGGCTTGTGGCGGTGGACACTCATTCTCGGTGGCATATTCTGCTCATACTGGTATAGGAACTTTGCCTATTTTATACTACGGAAACGAAGAACAAAAATCAAAATATTTGCCAAAACTTGGCTCAGGAGAATGGAAAGCAGCTTATTGCTTGACAGAACAAGATTCGGGTTCGGATGCAAACTCTGGAAAAACGAAGGCAGTTTTATCAGAAGATGGTAAGAATTTTATCATCAACGGACAAAAAATGTGGATTACCAACGCTGGTTTTGCTGATTTATTTATCGTTTTTGCCAAAATAGATAATGATAAATCTCTGACAGCTTTCATCGTAGAAAAATCATTCGGTGGAATCACGATGAACGAAGAGGAACGCAAGATGGGAATCAAAGGTTCTTCAACTCGCCAAGTGTTTTTCACGGATTGCGTTGTTCCTATTGAAAACCAATTATTTACTCGTGAGGGAGGTTTCAAGATTGCGGTAAATATTTTGAACATTGGTCGTATCAAATTGGCTTCGGCGGTTTTGGGAGCTTCAAAAGGGGTAATTTCAACGGCAATAAATTATTCAAATGAGCGTAAACAATTTGGAACAGCTATCAGCAATTTTGGAGCCATTAAACACAAAATTGCCGAGATGACTGCCAAAGTATTCGCCTCAGAATCAGCCTGTTATCGTGCTGGACAAAACATTGATGATGCTATTGAAGATTTGTTGGAAGGCGGTATGGATTCTGCTCAAGCCAAGTTGAAAGGCGTTGAACAATTTGCCATTGAGTGTGCTATGATGAAAGTTCACGGCTCGGAAGTTTTGGATTTTGTGGTGGATGAAGGTGTACAGATTTACGGGGGAATGGGCTTCTCGGCAGAAGCACCGATGGACAGAGCTTATCGTGATTCACGTATCAATAAAATATTTGAAGGAACCAACGAAATCAACCGTTTGCTTTCGGTGGGTACGATTGTGAAACGTGCCATGAAAGGCGAGTTGAACTTGATGCCAGCGGCAATGGCGGTCGGCAAAGAAATCATGGCAATTCCTGATTTTGGAGCGGAAGAAGAAGACGGATTATTTGTAGCTGAGAAAAAAGTTATCAAAAACTTAAAGAAAGCAACTTTGATGATTGCGGGGGCAGCTTTACAGAAATTTATGATGAATTTCGAGAAGGAGCAAGAGATAATCATGAACTTAGCGGATATGATGATTGAGCTTTACGTAGCTGAGTCGGCAATTTTGAGAGTTGAAAAATTGACAGGTATTCGTGGGGAAGCAGCTTGTGAATTGCAAAAAGATGCGGCAATGGTTTATTTGCACCATGCCGTTGAGAAAGTGAGTACTGAAGGACGTACAGCCATTACCAGTTTTGCAGAAGGAGACGAGTTGAGAGTGATGTTGATGGGCTTGAAACGCTTTACCAAAATTGAACCCATGAACCTAAAAGATGCTCGCAGACGCATTGCAGAGGCTTCTATTGAGAAGAATGGATATTTGTTTTAAAAAATAAATTGTAAGATTAATCTTGATTTTAATTGAGATTGCGTCTTTGGAATTAGATTTGACAACTTTTTGAAAGTTGGCAAATCTTAAATAAGAATTGGATTTATAACCCTCGCAAGCGTTCAACACGATTGCGAGGGTTTATTTTTTACCCGTTAAATAAATAATTCATTACAAAAAACTAATCACCAATTACTAATCACTACTTCTAATGTTCTTTCCTAAAAATCTTCTCTCCTGCCTCAATACCAAACTTTAAATGATTGGCTTGCGGTGGGATTGGGCAACTGTATCCGTTAGCAAAAGCACAGTACGGATTATAGGCTTTATTGAAATCTAAAACCAATGTATCGGCTTGAATATCAGAAGTTTGCAAGTCTAAATATCGTCCTCCACCATAAGTTTCGGTTCCGTTTGTTTGGTCTTTGAAAGGCACAAATAAATAATTTTTATATTGCGGCATCTTCATCAAAGCCAAACTAC
This sequence comes from Cytophagales bacterium, assembly GCA_031424875.1. GTDB lineage: Bacteria > Bacteroidota > Bacteroidia > Cytophagales > Spirosomataceae > Arcicella. The sequence continues at coordinate 586 of JANPIG010000547.1, read as the reverse complement.
GATAGACATTCAATTGCTGGATTTGTCCTTTCAGTGTGAACGTTAAAGTGCCGTATTTGAAATACTCTTTTTGCTTACCGTCGGAAGTAGGTATTTTGAAAGTTGCCTTATCAGTCGTCTTCATAAAACTACTTTTTACCTTGAAAGTAGAATCAACATTATAAAAATCTAAATACGCTAAGTCGGCTTGTTTCAGCGGACTGTTAGGATTTTTCAAGAAATCATCTTTGTATTCTTGCCGATGTTTTGCCATACTTTCCCAATAGGTTTGAGCCTTTATTTGGAAGGTGAATATGGTTAAGAATATTAGGATTGGGGTTTTCATATTGTGAGGAATTAAGTTTAGAAAAATACTTATGAGAATATCCGTGGTACGGCTAAACTCATAAAATATTGATTATAAATTAATTTTATGAAGCCGTGCCATGGATTTACTATTCATGTATTTATTCACAATGAAAGTTCATCGGGATAGTAAATCTTGATGTGACTGGCTTACCACTCTGATAACTAGGTATCCACTTTACTTTTCGGAACTATATACTTAATATTCAAATCCCTCGCTATTGATAAGGTACTGATAATC
>JANPIG010000546.1:0-2050 GCA_031424875.1 Cytophagales bacterium | reverse complement strand
TTGTAATCACGTAGAAACAGAACAACAATTATTAGCAGAAAGAGCATTTTTGAGACGTTTGCAGGGTGGTTGTAGTATTCCAGTATTTGGACTTGCGTCAGTTGTCAGTAAACAGTCGGACGACTGTCCATTGATAAGTGTAACGGGTGGTCTCATTAGCTTAGACGGCTCTGAAATTTTAAAAGAAACTATTATGGGCAATGACCCTGAAACAATAGGTGTACAATTAGCCGAAAAGATTTTGAAGATGGGTGGAGATAGAATTTTGAAAGAAATTAGAGCCAATTTATAGATATGGAAAAGGAAGCTATCTTCAAAAAACTCCGCCTAAACAGCGAACAAAAAATTTTGATTTTGAATGCTCCCCATGAATATACTTCGCTTTTGGAAGGAACCATTTTTGATAATGAGCCTCAAGGCGATAATTTGTATGATTTTATACAAGTCTTTGGCTATCAACAAGATGAATTAGAATTATTAGTAAAATCTGTTGAAAAATTTGGAAAATATGATTGCCTATTTTGGGCTTGCTACCCGAAAAGAACTGGAAAAATTAAAAGTGATATTAAACGTGAAACCGTTTGGAAGGCTTTTGAATTAGTGGGTTTGAACACGGTTACTCAGATAGCCATTGATGAAACTTGGAGTGCCATGCGGGGGCGACCCGTTAAGTTGGGCGGAAAATAATTCATTGTATAGAAGTCATCTCCAAAAGAAATAATCATTATATTTATCGAAATAATCACATAACCAAAACATGGCACTCAATATTCCTAATCAATCTAACATTTCTAATGCAAACGATGCTAAAGCTGGTTTAGCATCAATACTTGGAACAATCAAAGAACTATTTATTAGTCCTCTTACTATTACTATCCTTATTCTAACCTTTATTTTAGGGTATTTTTTCGACTGGTGGACAGTAGCAATTGCGGCTTTTATCGGCGGTTTTTTCTTCGGAGTTTCCAGTGGTGAAACCTTTGCCAAAGGTACTGCCGCCGTTGCAACACTCTGGTTATTAATGGTTTGGTATCATCATTTCTCAACGCAGGGGATTCTGTCTAACAAAATTGCTCAGATTTTACCCGTGGGTGGCAACGTAGGAATCTTAATTGCAGCTACCGTTTTCATAGGAGGTTTAGTAGGAGGGTGGGCAGCTATGAGTGGGTTTTTAATTAGAAATTTATTTAGGAGTAAAGGTTAGGGATGCAAGATTAGTTATTAGAAAAATCAGCCTTCACATTTTAAAATATAACCCGCCCTTAACTTTATTAGTAAAAGTTAAGGGCTTTCTTTGACCTATATTTTTCTTTGAAGCTACTAATCAGCAGAAGTACACCACCCTACCACTAACCAATCACCAATCACTCTCTTCATTTCCTGACCAAAAATTATTATCTTTGCTGACATTTTTTTGAAAACGAACATATTATCAATATTTTAACAATTTCCCAATGAAAAAATTATCCTTAATATTGTGTGGAGGTTTATTATTAACAGGAATGATTTCTTGTGATAAAACTGCGGACAAAGGTACAGCTACTACTTCAACGGCAACCACTAAAACAGAAGTAGCCATGAAAACAGTATATGTAAATACTGACTCATTATTGAATGGCTACCAATTTTACAAAGACGCTCAAAAAGAATTTGAAAATAAAGGCTACCGTTTGCAAGTTGATTTAGGACAACGTGAAAAAGCCCTTCAAAATGAATTGCAAGCGATTCAACAAAGAGCTCAAACAATGACTCAGGCAGAATTGCAGGGTGCAGATATGATGTTGAAGAAGAAGGGTTCTGAATTACAGCAATATAGCCAGCAAAGACAAGGTGCTTTGCAAAATGAACAAGCTAAAAAAATGCAAGAATTGTATGCAAACATCCGTGAGTATGTGAAGAAGCACAATGCAGAAAATAAATTTGAGTTTGTATTGGGCTATACGACAGCGGGTGGAGGAATTCTTTTCGCTGACCCAAGTGCCGACAGAACTAAGCAAATTGTAGATGGCTTAAATGCAGAATATGCAGAAAAGAAAAAATCAGCCCCTGC
>JANPIG010000545.1:0-6203 GCA_031424875.1 Cytophagales bacterium | reverse complement strand
CAGCCCCAATGCAATGGAAAAAATGTATTGGGTTAAAGGAGACGAAATTATTGACCTCAATCAGCTAAAAGACCGTTATTGGCAACCAAATCTTTGGAGCATGATTATGGACGGAAAGCCTCTTCGCAGTGTGGAGGGCATGAAAAACCTAAGACTCCAACCCGAAGTACAACTGGGTGAAGTAAAGGATAATATGCTGGTCATTAAACTCAAAAAGCGTGAAGGTGGCTATGGAAAAGTTTCTATATATATCAATAATAAAGAAGTACTTGAAGATGCCCGCCCAAATGATTTTGATAATAGCCAGCCAACACAAACGATAAGCATAAATCTAAAAACTCATCCTAAGTTGAAAGACCATTTAGTAGATGGCATCATCAATAATATTTCTGTAAAAGTCCAAACTGCCGATGGTTTTTTGAGTAGTCGTGGCGAAGAGGTAATTGCGCTTGGTGATCAACCACTTGCAACACCTAAAAAACCTGCTTTTTATGCTGTAATTTGTGGGACAGGTGAATACAGTAATGCAGCAATGAATCTAAAATATCCTGTAATTGATGCAATAGCTATAGCAAAAGCTGTTACTTTGGGAGCCAATAATTTATTTAGTAAAGACAGTACTCACATATTTTTATTAAGTAGTTCTGGCAAAAATTCAAGCTCTACAACAAAACAAAATATTCAGAAAACATTTGAAAATATCAAAGCCAAAGCTAAGCCCGAGGATATTGTTATGGTTTATTTGAGTGGCCATGGCGTAACGTATGGCGGTGAAAATGGCGATTTCTATTACCTCACTACGGAATATAGTGGCACCAGTGCTGAAAGTTTTTCAGATCCTGCCCTTCGCAAATCACAAGCCATTAGTACCGAAGAGTTTACAGAATGGCTTAATGATATTCCAGCTCTCAAACAGATTATGATTATTGATGCTTGTGGAAGCGGCAAAGCGGTAGATAATTTGATTGCAAAACGAGATATAGAAGCATCACAGATAAGAGCCATCGACCGTATGAAAGACCGAACTGGATTGTTTATTCTAAGTGGTTGTGCCGCAAATTCTGTAAGTTATGAAGCTAACAAGTTTGGGCAAGGGCTTTTGACTTATACGGTATTGCAAGCCATGCGAGGAATGGCACTGAGAGATAATAAGTTTGTGGACGTCTCTATACTTTTGAATTATTCAAGCGAAGAAGTTCCCAAAATGGCGAAAGATATTGGAAGCGTACAAAAACCTCAAATGCTGATTCCGAAAGGGGGAAGTTTTGACATTGGTATTATTCAAGAAAATGAAAAACACATGATTCCCATAGCTCCTATAAAACCCATTTTCGTAAGAACCACAGTATTTGAAGAAACCAAGAAAAGGGATGTTCTGAAGCTCTCAAAAGAAATCAATGACAAGTTGGATAATATTTCAAATAAGATGGAGCAACAAAACGCAATCATCTTTATAGATGTCGATGAATATCCCGATGCTTGTAGTATTAGTGGCTCTTATACCATAATTGGTGATATATTAAGTTTCTCAGGTTCAATACTTTGTGGAAAAACAGAAAAGCCTATCAAGATTGAAAATGTAAGCAAAGAAAAATTGGTGCAACAAATTGTGGCGGAAGCATTGAAAAATTAATAGCATAAAATCATGTTTTATCATAATACTTTTCTCTAAACTCGGCCTTTTGCTTTAAATAATCAGGATTATCTTTTGCCTTGAACCAAGCCTCTTTAAATATAGTAGCTGCTTGGGCTTTTTCATTAGTTAAGGCATCTTCTTCCTGTGGCAAAACTGAATTTTCCTTAAATTTACTCCCACTTGAATAGGGATATTCTCTTGAATTGGTGTTAATTTTTTCTTGAGAATATTTATTTCCGTCTGCATGATTGGCATATCTTCTTGCCCTCGTAAAGCCCATTTGTAGATATTTACGAGCCATGTCGGCCCCAACAAAATCATTGTTTTTTAAATATTTTTCAAATAAATCATAAATTTCTCTACTTGATTTTGTAGCTAATTCCACATTTTTAAACTTCCAAAAAGGCAAAATCTCGGATTTATAAGGCTCTACTAACAGCACACCCTGCTCGCCTACACCAATCCGATATAATTCTGGATTTTTACGAAAATCCGTCATTTTAAAATCTAAGTCGTAATTAAATTTATTCATGAATACAATTCAACTATGATGTATGAAATTACTAATGAACCTGTTTAGACTTATTCTTCCATCAAGGCCTTTAAAATCTTTTGAGCAGCAATTGAAATTACTGTGCCAGGACCAAAAATGCCTTTGACACCTGCATTATACAAATACTGATAATCTTGTGCAGGAATAACACCTCCCGCAATCACCATAATATCTTCACGCCCTTGTTTTTTGAGTTCTTCAATCAGTTTAGGGACAAGTGTTTTATGTCCTGCCGCCAAACTGGAAGCACCCACTACGTGAACATCGTTTTCAACGGCTTGTTTAGCCACTTCTTCGGGGGTTTGAAAAAGGGGCGTAATGTCCACATCAAAACCCAAATCGGCAAAACTTGTTGCAATAACTTTTGCCCCTCGGTCATGGCCATCCTGACCCATTTTTGCTACCATAATCCTGGGTCTGCGACCATCCATTTTCGCAAACGCATCTGCCATTTCTCTGGCAATTCTGAAATTCTCGTCGTCTGTCACTTCTGCTGAATAAACTCCTGATATTGAACGAATTATTGCTTTATGTCGCCCATAAACTTTCTCTAAAGCATAAGAGATTTCTCCTAAGGTTGCACGGTTACGGGCAGCTTCAACGGCTAATTCTAATAAATTTCCTTCTCCACTTTCGGCTGATTTGGTTAATTTTTCTAAAATAGAAATGACTAATTCTTTATTCCTTTTTGATTTAATATCATTCAATCTTTCAATCTGAGAAATTCTAACTGCCTGATTATCAACGTCTCTAACTTCTAAAACGGTTTGTGTTTCAATCTTAAATTTATTCACACCCACTATTACATCCTTGCCCGAATCAATTCTTGCTTGTTTCCTTGCTGCCGCTTCTTCAATCCTCATTTTGGGCAAACCCGTTTCAATTGCCTTTGCCATGCCACCCAACAATTCCACTTCTTCTATCAAAGTCCAAGCCTTTTTGGCTAATTCCATCGTGAGATATTCTACATAATAAGAACCACCCCAAGGGTCAACGGCCTTAGTGATTTGGGTTTCATACTGTAAATATAACTGTGTATTCCGAGCAATCCGAGCCGAGAAATCAGTAGGCAAGGCAATGGCTTCATCCAAAGAATTAGTATGTAAACTTTGGGTATGCCCCAATGCTGCCGCCATGGCTTCAATAGTGGTTCTGGCAACATTATTAAAAGGGTCTTGCTCTGTCAATGACCATCCCGAAGTTTGGCAATGAGTTCTGAGAACCAGCGACTTATCGCTTTTTGGATTAAATTGCTTCACGATTTTTGCCCACAACAAACGCCCTGCCCGCATCTTGGCAATTTCCATAAAATGGTTCATTCCAATTGCCCAAAAGAAGGATAGTCTTGGGGCAAATTTATCAATATCTAAACCCGCATTGATGCCTGTACGGAGATATTCCAGACCGTCTGCTAAGGTATAAGCCAATTCTAAATCTGCTGTTGCACCGGCTTCCTGCATGTGATAACCCGATATAGAAATAGAATTAAATTTTGGCATATATTTAGCCGTATATTCAAAAATATCGGCAATAATCCTCATGGAAGGCAAGGGCGGATATATGTAGGTATTTCGAACCATGAATTCCTTCAAAATATCGTTCTGAATCGTTCCCGACAGCTTTTCGGGAGAAACCCCTTGTTCTTCTGCCGCCACAATATAAAAAGCCATAATGGGCAAAACGGCACCATTCATGGTCATAGAAACGGACATTTCATCCAAAGGAATTTGGTTGAAAAGAATCTTCATATCTTCGACTGAATCAATCGCCACCCCCGCTTTTCCCACATCTCCCTCAACTCTTGGATGGTCGGAGTCATAGCCACGATGCGTGGCCAAATCAAATGCCACAGAAAGCCCTTTCTGACCACCTGCTAAGTTTTTACGATAAAAAGCATTAGATTCCTCCGCTGTCGAAAACCCTGCATACTGTCGAATAGTCCAAGGCTGTTGGATATACATGGTTGAATACGGGCCACGTAAATAGGGGGGAAGCCCTGCTACAAAATCAAGATGTTCAGCATCAGCCAAATCTTCAGATTCAAAATAATTTTTAACTAAAATTCCTTCAGCAGTTTTCCAAGGTTTAGATTTTGGATTTGCTGTTGAAGAATTTTCCGATGCGTTGAGATTTATATTGGATAAGTTGGGTCGCATATTATTGGGAATAGTTGTCTGAAGTGTTCAGAAAAAAATTATTGTTCAAAACTCGAAGCTAAACGTCTATTAATCAATAAATCAAAATCATGATTAACATTCATATTTTCTGATGATTGGGGTTTTACAAATTTCTCTTCATCATACCTAAACTTATTTACACCCACCATGGTAGTTTTTCCAGCAATCAAATCATTTTCCTTCGCTTCAAAGTTCTTGGTTATCTCATTTTGGATAAAATTCTTCTTGAAAGCCTTCATAATTCCTCCTTGGTTTTCTAGTTCTTCCAAAAGTTGCAGGGCTACATGGGTAATTTTTAGAGTAAAATTTTCAATAAAATAACTCCCCGCTGAAGGGTCAATTACTTTATCAAAATAAGATTCTTCTTTTAATATAATAGAAATATTTCTGGCTATTCTTCTACTAAACTCGTTAGACTCCTTATAATTTTCATCAAAAGCGTTTATTGTCAAAGCATCACAACCACCAATTATTGCCGACATTGACTCAGTCGTAGCTCTCAACATATTAGTATGAGGTGTAATGGCGGCATTATAAAAAACTGAAGTTTGACAATGGACGGATATTGGAGGCAACTCTGATTCTTCCAAACCATAGCCTTCGGTTAGAATCTTTTTCCATAAAAATTTTAACGCCCTTATCTTAGAAATTTCAATAAAATAAGACGTTCCTACTGAAATTGAAAATTCCATTTTTTGTACAATTTCTTGTAAGGTAAAATCTTGTTCAGAAAGCCTATCAATTGTCTCGATGGCACTGGCTAACGTATAGGCTAATTCCTGTCCTACATTTGCCCCGGCGCTATGAAAATGTTGACCCTCTATTATGAGGGTTTTGAATTGGGAGTAATTTTGCACTTTTCTAAGAATTACCCCTAAGTCATTCCAGTAAGTTTCTTGCCAAATTCCCTTGGTCATCCACAGCGCTAAACCATTATAGTTAATACCTCCTTTCCAATGGTACGGAGCAATTTGCTGTAAGGCATTTATCAATCCTAAGCAATTATTTTCGACTTTAAAAAAAAATGGGGTATCAGATAGTTTGATATTTCTTAACAATTCCTTAACTTCGACTTCCCATTCATGCACGCCACTAAGATCAACCGAAAAACTTTTTGCTCCCGCCAGCAAACTATTGATTATCAAGCTATTACACTCTTTTCCATTAGTAAATTTTATTAACTCACGGTATTGCCAAGACCCATTAACTCGCTGATTTTGAGCCTGTTGAATTGATTTTATCGGTATGCCCAAAGTATCTTCTTGATTGTAGTACGCATTCACTGACACATTTTCATCAACACGCCAAAGTAGCATTTCGTCAAAGTCTTTGCCTTTCAAATCTTTGATGACTTGCTGTTTCCACTGTGCTTTATTGTGATGTTGAAAATTGTTGAATAGCCTATATGTCATTACCTTTTTATTTAATTTTTCAAAGTTGAGTAAATTTACTTAAATACATCTTTTGGTATAAAAAAATGTATTCTGCTACAAAATTAGTAGGTTATGTTGCATTATTCTAAGATAAGTTTTTTTTATAAAAAAGTGTACATTTTTTTTTGCAAAATTGATTAGGATTTAGGTATCAATGTTCAATAAAATTTGCTATTTTTGTTCACGCAATTTATTGGATTTTTAGCTATTTTTCCTCCCTTACTTACAACTTTCTGATAACCAAAGGTTTAAAGGAAGTTCTTGTAAAACCCGCTATATTTTTACCTTGATTTTATGTACCCGACCGTACAACCCCAACCTCAAGCAAGACAAATTTGGTTTAAATGTCTTGAAATTATACATAAAGAAGTCAATGAGCAAAGTTTCAAAACTTGGTTTGAACC
>JANPIG010000544.1:0-3331 GCA_031424875.1 Cytophagales bacterium | reverse complement strand
TTTAGTCCGCATTTCTTTTGTGAAGATTTTTGGTTAGAATTTTGAATAACTGGAAAATGAATAAGGAACAGCTATTAAAGTTTTTTGTATTTTTACTTTCATAAAATAAAAAGACATGAGTTATAAATTTAATATATTATTTCAAAAAGATGAACATGGGTATTTTGCCTATTGTCCAGAGTTAAAAGGCTGTCATTCTCAGGGTGATACTTTTGAAGAAGCACAGGTGAATATTCGTGAAGCTGTTGAACTTTATGTCGAGACCATGACTAAAGATGAAATAAATGAGTTATTGCCTTCAAAAGAACTAATCACAACTACAATGGAGGTGGAACTTGCCAAAGTTGCCAGTTATGGATGCAAAAGAAGCGGAAAAACTTCTTTTGGCATTCGGCTTTCTTTTGCAAAGAACAAAGGGAAGTCATCGAATCTATTTTAAAGATAAAAAAAGAATTGTTATACCATTTCATTCAGGCAAAAGTCTTCATCCTAAAATAGTAAAGGAAGTTTTAGAAGCGGTTGAATTATTGGAAGACTAAATTCTTAAAAATACAAAGCAATCATTTTGATTGCTTTGTCAGTTTTAGAACCCATCCCTAAATGCAAACTTTTCTCGAACGTTCGGCACAGCATATTTATTCACAACATACTCACGCTCAGCTATCTAAGGTGTGTGTGGTGGTGCCTTCTCGGCGTGCGACTTTATACTTCAAACAAGCTCTTTCTAAGTTTTCTAAGGTTCCTTTCTTGGCTCCTGACGTATTTGCAGTAGATGATTTTGTCTTGGAAATGACGGGACTTCGTCAGATTGACACGGTGGCTTTGTTGTTTGAATTGTTTGATGTTTTTAAGGAAATTGACCCCAATGTTGCTTTCGAGCGGTTTGTTACGTGGGCGAATACTTTGCTGAATGATTTTGATAAAATTGACCAATATTTAGTGGATGCCAAAGCCTTATTTAGCTATATGTCGGAGGCGAAGGCCTTGGAACGTTGGCAAATGCAATTGGGGGAGTCTCAAAAAGATAAAAACCTCAAAACTGACCGTACCGACCGCTATTTTAAATTATTTGAAAATATCTATACGGTCTATCAAAATCTTCATAATCGACTGAAAGAGAAGGGTTTAGTGTATCGTGGAATGGCTTATCGTGAGTTGGCGGAGCATGTAGATAAATATATTTTAGAAAAAGACCGCCACATAAAATATTACTTTGTGGGTTTTAATGCCCTAAGTGATGCCGAAGAAAAGACGATTAGAACCTTGCTAAAACGTAATGATAATGGAAAATATTTTGCAGAAACCCTCTGGGATACTGACGATTACATCATCAAAAACAAAGACCAAAAAGCGGGAGATTGGTTGCGAAAATATAAAGAGGGGGATGAGAAAAACGGCATTACACCCCTTTTTAATAACGAATGGAATTGGCAAACAGATGAATTGATTACGGGTGAAAAAAATATCCGAATTATTGCCGTACCCAATGCCAGTATCCAAGCGAAAGTGGCAAATCATGTACATAGAGTTTGGGAAGATATCAAGAAAGCCAATAAAGCACCTGATGAGCCAGATTGCGACCCTACAACTAGTATTTCACAAATTGCTATTGTTTTGGGAGATGAAAATTTGCTTGTCCCCGTAATGAATTCTTTGGATGAATCTGTGAAAGAGTTCAATATCACGATGGGACTTTCCCTAAAAAGTTCTATGCTTTATACCTTGATTGATTCACTTTTTGAACTACAAAGAAATTTAGTTGAATTCAAAATGGAAGATGGGAGTTCGGTAAAAATTCCGAAGTTTTCGCATAGACAGGTGGGGAAGGTGTTGAATCATCCTTTTTTAAGGCGTTGGGAGTTGATGAAGTATGATGAAAACACTAATCCCATCCGCAGCACCCTCCGTGAAATTACTGAAAAAAATCGAGCTTTTTTGAGTTCAAAAGACTTAGCGGAACTATCAGAAAATGATCCTTTATTTGCCGTAATTTTTAGGCATTGGAATAATAAACCCAAGAACGTTACCACCTGTTTTTATCAGTTAATCGACTTGCTACGAGACGTTTACAAAGAAAATCAAGATGCCATCGAGACGGAATATCTGTATCAATTTTATTTGATTTTACAAAGAATGGATGCCATTTTGGAAGAAAGGGGAGAAGCCATTACGATGCGGAGTTTCAAGTCGTTTTTATACGAATTTATCAAACAAACCAAGATACCTTTTGAGTCAGAAACGGATGATTGTTTGCAAATAATGGGAATGTTGGAAACCCGTACTTTGGATTTTGAACAAGTTATAATTTTGTCAGTAAACGAAGGCACACTGCCACAAGGCAAGCGACAAAATACGCTAATTCCCTTTGATGCTTTGAGCGACCCTCAATTTAATTTACCTACTCACAACCACGCCGATTCAGTGATGGCTTATCACTTTTTTAGGCTCTTGCAACGAGCTAAAGACATCGTTTTAGTTCACGTTTGCCCAGGTGATACGTATGGGGCAGGGGAAAAAAGCCGCTTTATTCTGCAAATTGAGCATGAATTGGCAAAAATGAATAAAAATATCAAACTCACTTATCCTTCCGTGAAATTTATTGTTCATGAAGATTCGGACATGGTGGAGACCAAGTTGGAAATCCATAAAACGGACGATATTTTGACATTTATTGAAAAAGATATTACTGAGAAAGGGATTTTCCCTTCACAAATGAATCAGTATTTAGATTGTACTATGAAATATTATTTCAGTAGAATTGCCAAAATTGCGGAAGAGGAAACGGTGGAGGAAAAAATTGGCGTGGATACCTTCGGAAATTGGATTCATAAAGCCCTCGAAAACATCGATCAAGAGTTTGTTGAAAAAGGTGGAATCATTGAAAAAGAAGATTTAGAAGCGGTTTTAGAAAATATTCAATCGTACTTGAAACAAGCCTTTGCCGAAACCAATCAGGGGCTTCGGGCAGAGGAGGGAATGAATTATGTGTTGTATCAAGTAGGGGAAACAGTTTTACGAAAATTCTTAAGTCATCAACTCAAAACTGAACTCTTCCCGATTGAATTATTAGACGTTGAAAAAACTCTGAAAGTAGATGTTCCCGTGATGGTTAATGGTAAAAATATCATCGTAAAAATTGCGGGAAGGATTGACCGTATGGATAGAGTAAACGGACATCAGGTGCGAGTGATTGACTATAAAACGGGCAAAGTAGAAGCTAATGACCTGAAAATCACCCATGAAGATATTACCGATACGCTTTTGGTGGACAAAGACAAAGACAAATTTCGTCAATTGTGGTTGTACCGTTATATGGTTTTGAAAGAAATGA
>JANPIG010000543.1:0-18069 GCA_031424875.1 Cytophagales bacterium | reverse complement strand
GACGGGGAGGTTTGGCACCTCGATGTCGGCTCGTCACATCCTGGGGCTGGAGAAGGTCCCAAGGGTTCGGCTGTTCGCCGATTAAAGTGGCACGCGAGCTGGGTTCAGAACGTCGTGAGACAGTTCGGTCCCTATCTGTTGTGGGCGTAGGATTATTGACAGGTTCTGACTTTAGTACGAGAGGACCGAGTTGGACTGACCGCTGGTGTATCAGTTGTTCTGCCAAGAGCATCGCTGAGTAGCTACGTCGGGACCAGATAAGCGCTGAAAGCATCTAAGTGCGAAACTGACCTGAAGATGAGTAATCCATATAAGGGCGGTCGTAGATGACGACCTCGATAGGTGGCAGATGTAAAGGTAGAAATACCAAAGTCGAGCCATACTAATTACCCAACAGCTTATTTAATATACTGATTGTAATTTATTATACTCTTACTCGCTCAAATTCTTTCACAATATTGACAATGTTATCAGTGAACTGTTACAACGGGCGGCGTTCCGCTAAACAGTTAACAGTTAAGTTTTAAACTTAATCACTGAAAACTCAAAGTCCTTTAAAGAAATTCAAGGGATAGTATCAAGATAAACAATTAAAGAGTGTTACGAAGGTAAAACTGATAACTGTTCACTGATAACTGTTCACTGTAAAAACTTTATGGGGTTGATAGGAGTAGTGTTCACCTCTTCCCATCTCGAACAGAGAAGTTAAGCCTACTGCCGTTGATGATACTGCAATCACATGCGGGAAAGTAAATAAACCCCAAATTATTAAAACTAACTCCCTCACTCAGTAATGTGTGAGGGAGTTTTGCGTTTGTACATTTTTGTCTCATAATACCATTTTGTGAGACCAATTGTACGCTTAGATTTTTGTCTCTAATTTGTTTATAACTATTTGATAATCAGATATTAACCTATTCGGAACGTTGCTTCCGCACAATGAATGAACTGGGCGTTCCCGTGAGACACGTATCCATGGGACAACGAGGATTCTACCGACTAAGGAAATGGTAATATTTTCTAAACCCTTTGAAGCATTTCTGATAGCTTTTCATAACTACTAATCGTTTTAAATTGAACTTCACCGTTACTAATTTCCTTAAAATGCTCCTCTGCACAATGAATTTTTAAAGCTTCAATTCCTCGTAAATCTATTGTCAATTCAGAACCTTTCGTTTCAGCCACGAAATAAATGTGTCTTATCTTTTCTTTATCAAAGACAATCGCCCAATCTGGACTATAATTGGCAATGGGAGTAGTAATATAGAAACTCTTTGGAAGTTTGGCATAAACAGTTACATCTGTACTACCTTCTAATTCTTTGGCAAACTCCTTTTCTACACTTGAATCCGTAGTTAAATAATCATAAATATGCTTTTTAAACGTTTCTGACTGCATTATTACCTCTTTACTATTTGTAAAAACAGTATTTGAATCATGTCGTTCTTCGGTTTTATGATAGGTAATTTTATTCAAAATTAAACTTGCTTTCACTTCATTAATTAAACGATTACAATTTGCAATAAACTCTTCTGGATTTTTATGAATTAACTTAAATTTTTGTGATTCAATTTTTTTCAAAATCTGTACAATTGTCTTTCGTGTTAAGTTGGTTTTCTTTTCAATTTCTCCAACAATATCATACCTTGCATTCGTGTAAATATTATCTATTTTGAGTAATACAGGTGTACGTGTAGGATGAGAAAATCCTGAATTATTAGTTAAATCTTCTTTTGAGAGGTCTTTTTCATTATTATCCTCATCTAATTTCTTTGATAATTCACCCTCTTTTACTTCATAAGTTCTTTCTGTAATGTGTAGGTTTTTATTGATAGCATCTACACTATCATTAATCAGTTTTTCCGTAACAATATTGACCGTATAAACCGTTTTCAAATTGATTTTTGACCATAATTCTTGAAATTCTTTCTTTGCAAAATTGGCATTCGTTTTCAAAGATATTTTGTTTCTATCATTTTCTGGTTTAGGCACGCCTCCTGTATAAATTGATTTCAATAAACGGGTGATACCATGTTGATGTTTTACTAAATTTTCGGGAAAAATGAGTTCATTGTTTTCGATGATAATTTTACCTTCGGCAGTAATTTTATCGTCATCATCAAGAATATTTTTTCTGATTAAAAAATTATGGATTTTCTTGGCAAATTCTTTATCAATTCGCCTTGCTTCGCCTCCTTCCTCACTAATCATTTTACCAATAAAAAACTCCTCTGATGCTTTTTGAGGACGGTCTTTCAAAGAATTAGCAATTTCTTTTTGCAGTCCTTCCGCAAAATCTTCGTAACTCTCGGAGGCTATAATGGTAAGTTTATTAATGTCATGCACTTGGTCGCCAACAGTGTCAAAATCTTGCCTAATCCCATTTGCATTTACGCACAAACGCATTCCTCTTCCAACTTCCTGCCGACGACGAATTTCTGAACCCGCTTCTACTTGTTTTAGCGTACAAATCTGAAATACATTTGGATTATCCCAACCTTCTTTCAAGGCTGAGTGAGAAAAAATAAAACGGGTTGGCTCTTCAAAACTGAGTAAACGCTCTTTGTCTTTCATGATAAGGTCATAAGCTGAAATATCATCAGAAATAGCCTCTTCGCCCTTTTTAGACCGTTTTGTGCTTGGGTCAATCAGTTTATTTTTTTTGTCAATCGAAAAATACCCTCGGTGTAATTTACTGGCTTCGTCTCTGGTAATATATTTCTCAAAATCATTGGCATCTTCCTTGGGCATATAGCCTTTATGCACCTTTTCGGGCGATGTTTCCTCAATATATTCTATGAAATCTTGGTTGAAAAGATTGGCAATATTCCAACAAGCCATTCGATATTCTTCTTCAAATATCTTGGCATATTCGCCCAAAGTTTCTTCTCCTTGTTCATTATAAACCCTGTACTTTTCAACGGAATCAATAAAAAACAAGGATAAAACTTTGATATTTTTAGCGTATAATTCCTCTTCTTTTTTCAAATGAGATTTAATCGTTTCTCTAATCTGAATTCTCCGAAAATCTTTTTCGTTATCATTTCCAAAGGCTTCTCCAACATTCAAAACTTGTCCATTTACTTCAATCGTATTCAAATATCCATCAATATTTTCGATATTATAATGCTTGTAATTTGGGTTTTCGCCCGATAATTCAAACAAACTATCACCTTGTTTGAATTTCCCCCATGCTCGCCTAATACCCGATGGTGTGCGTTTTTCAAATTCGATAAATGCAATTGGGGGTTTATCGGTACTGACAATTATTTGCTCTAAATATAAATAATCCGACAGTCCTAAGCCACCTCTGAATACGATTCCTTTGGCAGCTATTTTTTTGACTAATAGCTTATTATAGGCATCCAGAGCATCTAAACGGTATATTTTATTATATTCTACTTTATGCGTAGCCGAATATCTGAGTGTAAACAAAGGCTTAAAATCTTGCATACTTTGCAAGGTTTGTTCTCCGTCCACTGACTGGGGTTCGTCAATGATAATAATAGGATTGGTTTGGGAAATAATTTCAATGGGCTTTCTGGAAGCGAATTGGTCAAGTTCCATGTAAATTCTTCTGGAATCTGCCCCACGAGCATTGAATGCCTGCGTGTTGATAATCATTACACTGATTCGAGAATCTGAAGCAAAATTTTCAATGTCCTGTGGGCGACTTGAATTATAAATAAATGGAGCAATTTTATGCCCAAAAATACCTTGAAAATGGTCTTGGGTTACTTCAAAAGACTTAAAAACGCCTTCACGAATGGCAATACTTGGCACAATAACGATAAATTTGCTCCAACCATATTGCTTGTGTAGCTCATACATAGTACGGATATAGGTGTAGGTTTTACCCGTACCCGTTTCCATTTCAATCGTTAAATTATAACCCGATTTGATGCCTTGTGGACGTTCAATTTTGGTACTTTCCAATAAATTTTGTTCTCGTTGCGTTTTGCAAATATTTTGAAAAATTTGCTCTTCCGTAATTTCGATAGGGCTATTCCGATAACCTATACTTTCATCCAATTGGTTATCATATATTTCCTCCCTTTGTTTTATTGCATTTTGGGCTTTTCGGAGCAAATATTGGCTATTTTCTAACTTGAATTGCTCTGATTTAATCTTTTGTCCTGCAAAGCAACTAAGTACCGATTGGACGGCATCTATTTGAAAACCTTGTTCTTTAAATTGTAATTTCATGGGCTTAGATTATTCTCATTTGGGTGTTAGGACTCAACTGTTTTAACAATTGTTTTACGTTTTCTTTGGCAGTATCGTCTTTGAACGTACTGTCTCTGAAAACGATTCGCTCAGGTTTTTGCTTGGCAATTTCACGAGCGAAATCTGATTCAATGCCTGTGTCGAAACACACAAAAAGGGCATTGTCCGAAACCTTATAGACGGTTTTTTCTAAGATTTTTATTTCTTCAATTTTCAAAGATAAAGGCAGACCCATATCCAAGATAATCTGAGTCAGGAGGTCTTCGGGCGAACGGTCGGGTTTGATATTATCGGCAAATAAATCTAAGGCTTCTTGTTTATATTCATCGGGTTTGTAATAGACTTCCTCCATATTGGAACTATCCAAACGATAGACTCGAAAACCTGTATCAATCGGTTGAATTATTTCATCCTCAAATTTTATTTCACCATCCTTTTTCTTTTGCTTTGCGGCTTGTTCTTCTTTGATTTTTTTTCCAGCTCTGCGGATACGCTCTTTCCCTATCTCGCAGATGTTGAAATACCCTGCCTTGTGGGCTTCGCTTTTTGGGTCGGTAGCTTCGGGAACTTGAACCATGATAAACTTCCGCATTCCCCCCCCCTCGGCGTTCAACTGCATTGCGGCATGGGCGGTTGTGGCTGAACCTGAGAAAAAATCGAGGATGATGGAATCTTGATTAGAGTATAATTCTAAACATCTATTTATTAATCCTAATGGCTTGGGGTAATCAAAAAATGCAGAACCATCAAATAGTTTTTTTAAACTTTGGGCAGCTTCTTGTGAATGTCCAACTTCTGAATATCTCCAAATTGTCATTGGAGTTATTCCTTCTTTAACTTCTGATAAAAATCTTTTTATTGAAGGAGTTGCATCACCATTTACTCCAAACCAAATTCTATTATCGTCTAAAAATTCTTTATATCTAACTTTGTTCAAAACCCAACTTCTTCCACTTGGTGGTAAAACTGGTCTACAAGAAGGTGTTATTATTTCATAAATATTATCTTGAATGGGCGGTCCTACTGAAAAATCACTTGATTTCCATACTCCTCTTGAATCATTATCAGGATTTGAATATCTATTATTTGCTTCACTACTTCTTTTTAGACCGTTATTAGTTGTTAGTTCTAATGATTTTGAATAGCATAACACAAAATCATGATTTTCAGAAAAGTGCTTTTTTAGATTTACTGGTGAATATGCTCTTTCCCAAATCACATTTGCTACAAAATTTCCTTCTCCAAAAATTTCATCACACATTTTTCTCAAATTATGCACTTCATTATCATCAATTGAGATAAATATCACGCCATCATCGGTAAGCAGATTTCGGGCTAATTTTAGTCTTGGGTACATCATCGAAAGCCAATCAGAGTGGTAGCGTCCAGCGGTTTCTGGGTTCGGTACTAAGCGTTGGTTATATTCATCAACTAAGCCACTATCTTGTTTAAAATCTTCGGTATTTTGAGTAAAATTATCTTTATAAACAAAGTCGTTTCCTGTATTGTAGGGAGGGTCAATATAAATCATTTTTATTTTACCCAAATAGCTTTCTTGAAGGAGTTTCAAAACCTCAAAATTGTCCCCTTCAATATAGAGATTTTCGGTAGTATCAAAATCAACCGAATCCTCCCGAATGGGGCGTAAAGTATTGGTAGTAGCCATATTAGCGGTTACAATAGCCTCACGTTTCCCTGGCCATTCAAGGCGGTAACGTTCTTTGTTTCCCTCAACGGTTTGGTGGTTGAGTTCTTGTTTTAAAAGATCAAAATCAATGGCTTTTCCCTTGTCAGTTTCAGTAACACAGTGCGGAAAAAGAAGGGCAATTTTATCTATATTTTGGGTTACTAAATCAGGAGAAGCTAAATCTAAACGGTCGGTTGTCATAATATTTTTTTAAGTCGATAAGGGGGCTTTTTACAAAAATAAGATGAAGGAAGGCAATACCATAACATATCCATAAAATTTGTTTTTGTTAAAATTTAAAAAGTCTTAATTTTTATGCTTTAAGGCTTTTTTGTTTTTTTCTAACATGAAACATTTTGATGTTAAGAAAGAAAAAATGTTAATACTGGTACTTTATTCGCTCGCTGCACGGGACGGATTTCCATACTACATAACATACCGCACCCTAACAGAAATATTCCTTCCCATGTCATCAGTAAAGTATCTGAAACGGTTTAGATATTCTCGGTAAGAGGCGTTTAGGGCGTTGTTGATGGTGAATCCCAAAGCTATTTTTTTGATTTTTATGCCTGCGTCTATTCGCCAGAGGGTGTAGGCAGGTGGGGGGGCGAGGAAGTCGGAGTTGACTTCTACTCTGGTTTGCTGGGCTACTATTTGGTTGCTTAGGCTTAGGTAGGTTTCGGGTTTTTTGAAGGTGTATTTTAGGGTATTTTCCAGACGGTCTGATGGGATGTTTACGATGAAAATATTGTTTTTGATGTCTTTGGCTCTGACGATTGAATATTTTTCGGTTAATGATAAATGATTGGTTATTAGATAATTGATTGATAAATCTATGCCTGCGAAACGTGCGTCTATTTGGGTATAGTCGAAGGCGGGGAATGCTCCTCTAACTGTGAGGACGGTTTCCAAAACGCCATTTTCTGAGCGTGGTTTTAGGTAAATAAAATCGTTGATGTAGTTGAGATAGGTGGTTAATTCAAGGGCTATTTTTTCTTTTTGGTAGTTTGTACTGAGGGATAAATTGTGGGCAACTTCGGGTTGGAGGTTGATATTTCCTTTTTCATAAGCGGCAGCTCCGTGGTGGATTCCGTCTGAAAATAGCTCGTTCATATTGGGTGAACGCCATGCGTTGGCAAGGTTCAATTTGAGATTTAGGGCATCGCTTGGGGTATAATTGGCCCCAATGGTGGCAGATAAATTATTGAAGTTGAAAGTATTATCAAAGTAAAGTCCCGAAGAATTTAAGCCAAATGCTTGGGCATTTCGGAAATCATAGCGGAGTCCAGTTTCTAATTCCCAACGGTTTTTTACGTAACGTTCAATCAAGAAAATTCCGCCCGTGAAAACCTGATAATTGGGGATTAATACGGTGTTTATCAAGGGTTTACGAAGATCAAAAGAGGATGAAAGATTTTCCTGATACATTCCGTTTAATCCAATTGAGCCGTTGATTTTCTTGAAAATGGATTTATGGTCTAACAAAATTTCACCCGTGTAGGTGGTGAGTTTGAAGTTGAGGGTATTTAATTGTCTATTGCCCCGTGGCACGTCGTATTCCAAACGCCAATCGTATTGACGGCTTAGGGTTATTGTCCATTTTCCTAAGTTTTCGGTGATGACGAAAGTCTTGATTTTCAGTAAGTTGTGAGATAAATCTTGATTGGGGCGATTGATGTCATAACTGGGTTCGGTGGGGGTATAGACTTCGTTGGGTCGTGGATTTTGGAGGGCATTATTTAGATCTGTCAAATTGCCAATGTGAGAACCCAAAAAGATACCTAATTGGGTATCGAAATTACTGAAAAATAGTTCTGTTCCGAAATGTGGTTTTTTGTAACCAATTGATAATGAGAAGTTTCGTTCTTGAATTCCTGTATTTGCCATGAAATAATCGGCAGTTTTTACGTCTCCGCCACGCTTGTATGTGCCTTGTACACGCCAAGCAAACCCTTTCCAAACGGAGATTCCTCCTTGTAATATTCCAGAAAAAATACCTTGCCGACCGTTTGAAAATCCGACAGTATTGACTTCACCATGAATATTGGCAGAGTCGGGGAGAGGTGCGGGTTCAACCATAATTACGCCTCCTATGGCATCCGAGCCATATCTTACGCCTGATGCCCCCTTCACTACGGTCAATTTTGTGGCTACGAAAGGGTCGATTTCGGGGGCGTGTTCGCTACCCCATTGTTGTCCTTCTTGTCGGATACCGTTGTTGAGAATTAAAACTCGGTTTGAATGTAATCCGTGAATGACGGGTTTTGATATGGAACTTCCCGTTTGTAAGGAAGTTACGCCTGTAATTGCTTTCAAGGTTTCGCCTAAACTTTGCCCACGAGTTTGTTCAAGGGCTTGTCCATCGAGTGAATTTTTGGTTTGCGTAATATTTTCTTCTTTTTTACCCGTAACAATAACTTCCTGCAAATGCTCATCTTTATCCTCTAAGGAAATGTCTTCGATGTGTTCTTGTGTTAGGTTTATTTCTACCTCAACTTTCTGAAAGCCAACAGCTTGACATATCAAAGTGTATTTTCCATGACACAGATTTTTTAAAAAATATTTACCGTTTGCATCAGCAAAGGTCGAGATATTAGTTCCTTTTAAATAAATAACTGCTCCTGAAACTGCTTGATGAATGTCTTTCTCATGCACAACGCCTTTGAGAGTACAACTGCACTCGGAATTTTGCGCAAGTGAAGGAAACCAAGCAGTTAATATAATCGTAAATATAGCGATGTGTTTTTTCATAAATTCACTAAAAGTTAGAGCAAATTTAATAGTTTTAAACTAATTGTGCAACATTGTTGCAAATAATAGATTTAATATAAAACACTTGGACTATATCTTCCGCAGGATTTTTTTCTTTTGGGAAGCTTATTTACAGGAAACTCTAAATCCCAAACCATATTGATTGAGGGTAAGATTGCGGCAAGTACCGGAAACAGCATATACTTTTAGTAATAGAGTTTAATGTAATTTGTTAAACAAAAATAAATTTTTATTTTGTTTAATATAAAGAGATAGATATTAAACAATATTTAAAATTTAATAAATAGTGCCATTATGAGCATTAATGGCGGTTTATTTATTTTAAAAAGAATGAATTCCAAATTATTTTAAAAATAAATTAAAATTAATTTGGAACTTTGTTTAATAATAAGTTATATTTGTTAAACAAATTAACATCATCAAACCATTGAAATTATGACTGCCTTAGAATTCACATTCCATATAGGAAAGGTTTCTAAATCATTGAAACCTTTTGCGATGAAACTCACTCGTGATTATGAAGAAGCGAATGACTTGTTGCAAGACACTTTATTGAAAGCCTTTACAAACCGTGATAAATATACGGAGGGTACAAACTTGAAAGCGTGGTTATACACGATTATGAAAAATACTTTTATTACCAATTATCAAAGAATGGTGAGAAAAAATACTTTCATTGATACGTCTGACAACCTTCATTATATAAACTCGATGGAGAGTAGTACTGACAACATGGCGATTAGTACGTTTGCGATGAACGATATTAATAATGCAGTTGGTTCATTGGAAGATGCTTATAAAGCTCCTTTTATGATGCACTTCCGTGGTTTTAAATATCATGAAATTGCGGAAAAATTAGATATTCCGATTGGTACAGTTAAGAATAGAATTCATATTGCGAGGAAGGAGTTGAAGGATAAGTTGTTTATGTATGCACATTCCAATTAAGTATTATTTTACCGCATAGATAGATTAGAAAGGTTAGGTTTTAAATAAAATATACTGAATAGTTAATTAACTGGAGAATACGCTTCATCAACGAACTCCAATTAACTCTTATAAAAGACTATAATTGATTAGTTTTTTGACAGTTCGACGCTTCGATTAACAGAAGAAAGTTATAAAGAGTCGGGCATCAACAGCTATGATAAAGACTATAATTGATTAGTTTTTTGACGGTTCGACGCTTCGATTAACAGAAGAAAGTTATAAAGAGTCGGGCATCAACAGCTATCATGAAGACTATAATTGATTAGTTTTTTGGTTAACAGAAGAAGGTTACAAATAGTCGGGCATCTTGTTCGACTTTTTTGTTTTTTTTAACTACATAGATAGGTTAGGATTTTAAAATGAAGACTATAATTGTTTTTTTGCCACATAAATAGGATAGCAATGATAGAAAATAAAAGTTTAGATTCCGATTTGCTAAACAAAGGCTTTTTATCTTTGTTAGTAGGTATATGAGAAAAGAGTTTGTCTTGATTTTTTGTAAATAATGGTCAAGATCTTTCAGAATGACAATAAGACATTAAAAGTTTTTCTTTAATTATTTGTTCTTCAATGCTTGTTTATTTTTAGGGTTAAATCACTCGTAAATTTTATAATGAAAGTAATAGTTATTGGTTCTGGTTTTTCGGGTTTGGCGGCTGCTACAAGTTTAGCGGATAATGGGCATGAGGTAGTGATTTTGGAAAAAAACACTGTTGCAGGTGGCCGTGCGAGGGTATTTCAGGTGGAAGGATTTACTTTTGATATGGGTCCGAGTTGGTATTGGATGCCTGATGTTTTTGAGGATTATTTTGCCCAATTTGGGAAAAAACCTGCTGATTACTATAATTTAGTACGTCTTGACCCGTCTTATGCGGTTATTTTTGGGGAAAATGATACTGTCAATCTTCCTGCTGGTGTGGATAAATTAGGAGATTTATTTGAATCTATGGAGTCGGGGAGTCGGGCGAAATTTCATGAATTTATGCGTCAGGCTCAGTATAAATATGAAGTGGGAATTGGAAATTTTGTTTGGAAACCTTCCCGCAGTATTACTGAATTTTTAAGTTTGAAATTGTTGTATGACGTAACTCGCTTAGATGTTTTTCAATCCTTTTCTTCACATATTCGAAAGTTTTTTAAAGATGAAAAAATTTTGAAATTGATGGAGTTCCCAATTTTGTTTTTAGGAGCTACGCCAGAGAATACGCCAGCAATGTACAGCCTCATGAATTATGCAGAAATGCAAATGGGTACATGGTATCCGATGGGGGGAATGCACGAAATAGTGAAAGGCATGGTATCATTAGCGGAAGAGAAAGGTGTGAAGATTTTGTTAGATACTGATGTGGAAAATATTGATATTCAAGGAGATAAGGTAAATAAAGTGGTTACTAATAGAGGAGATTTTACGGCTGATGTGGTAGTAGCAAGTGCAGATTACCACCATGTAGAAGATAAACTTTTGGGCGATAAGTATCGTAATTATGATGAAAAATATTGGGACAAACGAGTAATGGCTCCGTCTTCTTTATTATTTTATTTGGGCTTGAACAAAAAAATACCGAAATTACTACATCATAACCTTTTCTTTGACGAAGATTTCAAAGTCCATGCTCACGAGATTTATACTGAACCCAAATGGCCTTCTAAGCCTTTGTTTTATGCTTCTGCTCCTTCCAAAACGGATGCGAGCGTTGCCCCTGAAGGTTGTGAGAATGTGTTTTTGTTAGTTCCTGTGGCTCCTGATTTAGAAGATACGGACGAGATGCGAGAGAAATATTATCATATCATTATGGAACGTTTGGAAAAATATTGTGGCGTATCTATTAGAGAATCAGTGGTTTATAAGAAAAGTTATGCCCATAATAATTTCAAAAGTGATTATAATGCCTTTAAAGGAAATGCTTATGGTTTGGCAAATACCTTAATGCAAACTGCACTATTGAAACCGACTTTAAAAAGTAAAAAAGTGAAGAATTTATATTATACAGGACAACTAACCGTTCCTGGTCCAGGCGTGCCACCGTCCTTGATTTCTGGATTGGTAGTAGCAAGGGAAATTGAGAAAGAAAACAAATAGTTTTTACCGCAAGGACGCTATGACGCAAGTTTAATTTAACATAGTTTTTATCGCAAAGATGCTATGACGCAAGTTTTTATTGTTATCATTACTTAATAAAAAATAGCGTCTTCCCGTCTTAGTGGTTAAAATTAACTCGTAAAATATGGATTTATTTACCCAAACTACTCTTGAATGTAGCAAGCTGATTACGGAGCATTATAGCACTTCTTTCACGCTGGGAATCAGGACATTAGATAAGAAATTTCATTTGCCCATATACGCAATTTATGGCTTTGTTCGCTATGCCGATGAGATCGTAGATACTTTTCATGGATATGATAAAAAGACGCTTTTGGCACGTTTTAAGGCTGATACATTCGTGGCGATTGAAGAAGGGGTGAGTTTAAATCCTGTGTTGCATTCTTTTCAGTTGATTGTAAATAAATAAAATATTGACCACGAGTTGATTAATGCTTTTTTGCACTCTATGGAAATGGATTTGTATTTTGCCGACTATAATCAGGATGGGTATGAGGAATATATTTATGGTTCGGCGGAGGTAGTAGGTCTTATGTGTTTACGGGTATTTTGTGAAGGAAATTCTGAGCAATATGATACCTTGAAAAATGATGCCAAACGTTTGGGTTCGGCGTTTCAAAAGGTTAATTTTTTGAGAGATATTAAATCAGATTTTCAAGAGAGGGGGCGTACTTATTTCCCTTCGGTGGACTTTACCAATTTTACTTTAACTGATAAGAAAGCCATTGAAGATGATATTCAAGCTGATTTTGATGCTGCTTTGCGAGGTATTTTAGCCCTGCCCAAAGGAGCAAAAGGTGGCGTTTATCTTGCCTATAAGTATTATTTGAGGCTTTTTGATAAAATTAAGAATTGTCCCGCTTCCAGAATTCAGAACGAAAGAATACGGGTGCCAGATATTCAAAAAATGGTTCTGTTGGCGAGTACGTATATGAAATTGCAGTTGAATGTACTGTAGAAATCTTCTACAAAAACCATTGGAAATGCTCTGATGGTTTTTTTTATGAATTAATAATTTGTTTATCAAAGACTTATAGGTCTCTTTTCTGTTTATTTGTAATTTTGTTTTATTATTCATCTGATACTAAAAAAAATTTCGTCATGAAAAAAATATTACTGTTGTTCAGTTATCTGTTACTGAATTTTGATGCGTTTAGTCAGTTAACAACCAATACATTTACAGGTGTATCCGCTTGTCCAACAAATGGAAATACATTCAGTACAGTTACAAATGCAATTGTTGCTCCGATGACAAGGAGTACCGTAATATGCTCATCAGCTGCAAATGTATTTAGCAATACAACTCTAAATAATACTGCCATTAGAAATGATAATAGCTATATTGAATTTAGTATTACTGCAAATAGTGGTTTTGGACTAAATCTTACTTCATTATCTTTTTTTAGACAGGGAAGTAACACAGCCCCTAACTCATTAATTGTATCATATAGCACAGACCCAAATCCTGTTAATTTTAATGCCACACGGGTTGATATGCCTGTATCAACTACGGCAAATCCTGGAAGTACTCTTACATGGAATTTTTCTTCTGCGTTTGTTACAAATGCTGGGGGCAAGATTACATTCAGATTTTATCCTTATGGAACAACAAGAGTTGATTTAACAGCAACAGCGGCAGCTTCAACGGGTACTTTTAGAGTAGATGATGTATCATTATTTGGCTCTGTTGTAAATTTAACTCCAACCCTTACCGCAACACCATTAAACATCCCAGCCTTCAATTATGTTTTTGGCAATGGACCTTCAAGCTCAAGCTCATACAATTTATCAGGTTCGGTTTTAACACCAAGTGCTGATACAGTAAAAATCTTTGCTCCAACAAATTTTGAGATTTCTAAGACTGCTGGAAGTGGGTTTAAAGATACTTTGAATGTTCTTTATTCGGGTGGAACTTTTGCTTCAACACCCATTTATGCACGTTTAAAAGCTGGATTGCCAATAAGTAATACTTACGGCGATACAATTAGGCATAGTGGAGGCGGTGTGAATATTTCTGCTGGTCCAAAAGTTAGAGTGTCTGGTTCTGTAACCGCTCTTCCACCACCAGTTATTACAACAACTGGTACATTATCAACTTTTTATACACTTATCGGCACTTCTTCTGCACCACAATCATACACCGTTTCGGGCGTAGATTTAGTAAGTGATATTACGATTACTGCCCCAACAGATTTTGAAATAAAAACAAGCTCTGCTACGACCTATGTAAATTCGTTGATACTAACGCCATCATCTGGAAATGTAGCAACAACTACTATTGACGTACGTTTGAAAGGAACTGCTTCAGGAGCATTCTCTGGAAATATTAGTCATGCCAGTACGAATGTTTCTCCAGATGTTAATGTAGCGGTTAATGGAAAAGTAGGTGCAGAATGTGGTACAAGTGTTGATATTGCTTCTTTCAGAACAATGATACCTGTACAGCAAACTTATCCAGGAACAGCCACAGGATTAGGTAGTAAAATTATTGCAGGAACTGTTACCGCCGTTTTTGGACCCAATAAGTTTTATGTTCAAGACGCAACTGGTGGAATTGCGGTATTCTCTTCGGGCGTAGTAACGAGTAATGATTTAGTGGTTGGTGATCAAGTAAAATTGACAGGTACTCCCGTAAGATTTAATGGGGAAGCCCAAATGAATACTTTAACTTGTATGACTAAAATATCATCTGGAATACCCCTCACACCGATTATTTTTGATGCAAATAATCCCCCCTTAGGCACAACTGTCCATGATTTTTTATGTGCTAATGAAGGACGTTTAATAAAAGTTATTTCATCTAATTTTTCCTCTTCTGGTACGTTTGCATCTGCTTTTAATTATGGAATAGTGCTTTGTAATCAGCAAGATGCGACAGAAGTACGTATTGATGCAGCTTCAACAGGTTTAATAGGAACAACCATACCAAATACTGTAACCCAAGACATTACAGGCGTTTTAGGTCGTTTCGTTCAAACCAATAATACTTCTAACGTCAATACGGCTGATAAACTACAAATATTTCCACGTAATTTATCGGATTTGAGTGCCAGTGCCACTTCTTGTGCTGGACCAAGTAGTTGCGGAACTACTACTTTTACAGACTCTCCAACCAAATTAGATGTTGTTAACTGGAATGTTGAGTGGCTCGGGCATCCAACTGAAGGTCCTTCTCAAAGCGGTTCTGGAGATGCACTTCAAATCGCTAATGCTCAATCAGTTCTTAACGGAGTAGGGGCTGACGTGTATATGTTGCAAGAAATTTGTCAGTACAATCCCACTAATCCGTCTGATAATACTACTTCATTTGGAAAGCTCATTGAAGGTCTAAATAATACATTTGGTGTAAATACTTATTCGGGCGAATGTTCCTCAGCGTTTTCAAATAGTTTTGTTGATCCAAATGCTCAAAGAGTTTGTATAATTTATAAAAATAGTGTTGTTACAAAAGTATTTTCAAGACCAATGTTTGATGGTTTTACACCTGCTACTTATCCACCAACGGGAACACCGAGTCAGTTTTGGGCATCAGGACGTAAACCATTTATGTTTATGGCAAAGGTTAATGTCAATAGTCAAATAGATACGGTTTTATTGGTGGGACTACACGCAAAAGCGGGTTCTGCTTTGGATGATTATGCTCGTCGTAAATATGATGTTAGAGCCATGTACGATACGTTACAAGCTCAATATCCAACTCGCAAAACCATTGTAATTGGTGATTTAAATGATGATGTAGATAAATCTATTGCCACAACTGCTTGCAATCAATTAGTGAGTAGTTATGCTCCATTTTTATATATTAATCCAAATGAAACTGCTGTTAGCGGAACACGTCCCAATCCTTCATGGAATCCTATTTCTAAGATTTTAAGTGATTCATATTGTGCGAGTACAGTTTCTTTCACTGACTATATCGACCATCAGATTATTTCAAACGAATTGACGGGTAATGGTTTTGGTTTTAAATATGTGGCGGGGTCAATCGCAAGTTTCAGACCAGTGATTAACAATTATGCTAATACTACTTCTGACCATTATGCGACCGTTTCTCGTTTTGAATTTATTACACCTCCTCCAATCACAAGCATCGCCACAGGCAACTGGTCATCGCCAACAACTTGGGATTGTAACTGTGTTCCAACGGCAACTAATAATGTTGTGATTGACACGCCACATACAGTAACAGTTGATGCTGCCTCGGAGGCAAAATCAATCAATCTAAAGGGAATTCTCAATTATTTAGCTCCTTTCGTATTAACATTAGGGCAATAAAATAAATTCTAATATCCTTATCAAAAGGTTCAAGCCCATCAGCTTGAACCTTTTTTGTTTGATAAATCCCTGATTATTTGTAGGTTTGAGTAAGAAATATAACTTTCTTCTATGAAAAAAAATATCATAACCTTACTCTTTATCAGTTTTTCATTGAGCATCATCGCCCAACGAAAAATTATCATCCAAAATCCCAACGAAGCTGAAATTATAGGTAGGCAAATTGAGGTTTTTGAGGATAAAACTGCATTATTAACTTTCGAGGAGGTTCGTAAACGTTCAGATATTGATGCCCGTTTTACCCAAAGTATTCAGCCAAATCCTAATTTTGGTGTCACGGCATCAGTTATATGGGCAAGGTTTTCATTACAAAATAAGTCTTCCCAAAAACTGTATCTCGAAGTGTCTGAACCCGTTATAGATAGTATTGATATTTATAGAATTGATCTAAATGGGCGTGTAACACACAAGAAATCAGGGGTTTATGTGCCTATAAATAAGCGTGATTTGAAAACAAATTTCTATCTTTTTGACCTTAATCTCAGTTCTGAACAAACTTGTACATATTATATTCGTTTCCAGAATTCATTACCCCTGCTTTTTCCTTTAAGAGTGGCTCCACTAAAAGTTTATTTTGAAGACAATCACCCTAAAGACTTGCTCCAAGGCTTATATCTAGGTATTATGATTGTAATGGCAATTTTTAATTTTTTCATTTATTGGACAAATAGGAGCAAGGAATATCTCTATTATGTTATTTATGTATTGTCTTTCGTATGCTTTTTTGCTTATAACAAAGGTATTGGACATGAATTTATCTGGAATAAAATGATGTGGTTTAATCGTATTACGCCCATTTTTATTTCTTCGGGAGTATCGTTCGGAATGTTATTTGCTAACCTTTTTTTAGAAGCCGACCGCTATTTTCCAGAATCTGAGAAAATTTCCAAAATGCTTATCGGGCTTATCATCTTGTGCCTTTTCGCCTATTGGTTTGGTGCAGGTTCTTCAAGTGTCGCTTTACTACACGTAGTAGCATTTTTTACGGTCATATATGTTTTGATGGTCTCTACTTATATATGGCTGCAAGGCTCGCAGACGGCTCTTTTCTTCTTAATTGCATGGTCAGTTTTTTTGGTTAGTGCCTTAGTTTTTATCATGCAATTGTCCAATATTTTACCAAGTGATAATTTTACTCGAAATGCCCTTCAAATTGGTTCAGCCTTGGAAGTCGTTTTACTTTCTTTTGCTTTGGCATATAGAATCAATGTTGATAGAAAGGAAAAGGAACAATACCAAGCAGAGGTAATCAGACAATTACAGGCTAACGACCAAATGCGAAATCGAATTGCCAGAGATTTGCACGATGATATCGGATCAACGCTAAGCAGTATCGGTATTTTGAGTCAAGTGGTTGAAAATCAAATGGGTAACAGTTCTGAATCTGTTAAAGATATGGTCAGACGAATAGGGGAAAGTTCGCAAAAAGTACAGCGTTCTTTGAGTGATATCGTCTGGACAACTAAGCAGACTGAAGATAATTTTGATAACGTTTTGGTAAAAATGAAAGAATTTACTTCTGAAGTTTTAGAGGCAAAGGACATTTTTTACAACTTCAATATAGATTCAATGCCCGACGTAAAACTTTCACCTTCAAAGCAATACAACTTTTATTTAATTTATAAAGAAGCCGTCAATAACATCGTAAAATATTCAAATGCCGACGAAGTAAATATAGATTTAATCCGCCAGAATGGGTCATTAACTTTAAATATTACAGATAATGGAATTGGCTTTGATGAAAAGAAAGTAAAACTCGGCAACGGTCTCGCCAATATGCGTAAACGTACTGACAGTTTAGACGGTGAAATTACCATAACCTCCAAAGTAAAAGAAGGAACAAAGGTAAGTTTGGAGATACCCCTATAAAAAACTTAATAATAGAGTGAAATGCCATTCAAATTGCATTTTTTCATTTTACCTATAAAAAATATTACTAATCCTATAAAAAAATCAA
>JANPIG010000542.1:0-1117 GCA_031424875.1 Cytophagales bacterium | reverse complement strand
GTATGAGTCCACCCAAACGTACACAAATTCCTTTTGGGATTGCCAATGTGATTTTAGCACTCGTATATGTGGGACAGTTGAAAAAAATAAAAATTGAAAATATCCCTATTTCAAAAACCATTATTGGCATGGTGATTATAGTTTTTTTCCTAGCACTCACCGCTGCAACTAACGATAGTAGTTCAAGTCATTTCTTCAAAACTCCACAATTAGTTATTGGTGTTTTGCTGTTTTCCTTAGCAAATATCTTCTTGCTTCCTTCCATTAACTTTAAGTTTAGAGAATTTGCATTTATGGGAATTATTGGGATTTCCTTAATTCCTAACATCATGGTGAACCCCATTGCCAAAGGGCTTTCGCCCATAACAGAACATCGTATCTATCAGAATATCAAAGAGATAGACCAAAAAGACCCTCAAAAAAGATGGTTGGTAATGGGAAATCAGTTTTTAGGTTACATGGCTCAAACAGCGGGTGTAGATGTATTAGGAGGCGTTAAATATGTTCCAGATTTAAAGACTATGAAAGTTATTGATGGGAAGTATCATCGTGATTCTGTCTATAATCGTTATGCTCACACGGTCTATGCTTCCTATATTGATGGTAAAGATTCGACTATTGTTGCCTTAAATTTTGAGGACGGATATACCATCGGATTGGATGGTTGTTCGCCAAGATTGAAGCAGTTGAATGTCAAATATGTGCTTTTTGAGAAACAACCTCAACCAGTTGAAGTACGTTGCATGACAAAAATAGTGGACGAAGGATTTCAAATTTATCGAATCAATGACTGATAGAAAAGCAAAAATACTGATTGTTATTCCTTGTTTTAATGAAGAAACTTCTATTAAAAACTTGGTCGATGACATACAGGCTGTTAAAAATCAGCATGATTTACCGATTGATATTTTGGTAGTTAATGATTGTTCCAAAGATAATACGCTGTCAGTGGTGCAATCGTTGGACTGTTTGTATTTGGATTTACCCGTGAATTTGGGAATTGGCGGAGGAATGCAAAGCGGTTATAAATATGCTTATCGAAATGGATATGATTTTGCTGTTCAGATGGATGGAGATGGACAACATCCCGCCAAAGAACTGCCTAAATTGCTTAATG
>JANPIG010000541.1:0-9054 GCA_031424875.1 Cytophagales bacterium | reverse complement strand
TATTTTTCTAATCGTTTTCCTCCTAATTGCCGATTTTATCACGGGCATTTGGGCAGCTTCCAAGCGTGGAGAAATCATTAATTCAAAAGGCTTTCCCCGAAGTTTTCAGAAAATTGTCGTCTATGCCCTAACATTAATACTCGCCGAATACATCCGAATTGTCATGTTCAAAAACCTACAAATCAATGTATCTTATCCCATTGCCATTCTAATTGTCATTACCGAATTCAAATCAATCTCCGAAAACACCCTCACCATCACAGGCGTGGACGTTTGGGAACGGATAAAAGATTTGTTTCCTACCAAAAAATAATCAAAACCGTGGTCAGTGTCTTCACTGACCACACTATAGCCAATGAAACCAACGCTCACCCTCCAAGACTACCAAGCTGCTGCCCAAATCCTCCGTTGCGAAACCGCCATGATTCAAGCCTTTGGCAACGTAGAAGCCCCAAAGGGAGGTTTCACCCCAGACGATAACCTAACCTTTCTCTTCGAGCCACATATTTTTTGGAAACGACTCAAAAAAGCAGGAATCAACCCCGAAAAGTTAATAAAACAAAACCCTGAGTACATCTCATTCCTTTACCCCATTTGGGACAGTAAAAAATACCCAAAAACCCTATCCGCCAGAATCCAGCAATTCAAACAAGCCACTGCAATACATTCCCGAATTGCCCATGAATCTGCCTCTTGGGGGAAATTTCAAATTATGGGATTCAATCACGATGCTGCAGGTTTTTATTTTATTGACGAAATGCTCATTTCATTCCAACAGTCCGAAGGCAACCAATTAACAGGCTTCGTAAACTACATTCTACATGAAGGACTCGACGACGAACTCCGTGCCAAAGCCTTCAAGCCTTTAGCACGAGCCTACAACGGAGAATTTTACTGGAAGAATCAGTATGACAAGAAAATTGAAGCTGAGTATAACCGATTAGTCAAACAAGTCTCTGCATAGAATCAGAACTTACTTTTTTGATTGAGCCAATGCCTTATTTTTCATAATTAAAGCACTGAGTTTTCTTTTTCTTTCGGACTCAAAGGTTTGGATTGAATATATTCAATTTCCAATATTGTTTCATGCTTTCTCATTTGGGTTATTGATTAAAGTCTATTTATAGTACATAAATGAGTACAATGAGAAAATCAAACTAAAATATCCGAAAAGTCAAGCATAAGATGAATCAAGGAAAGCTGACAATTACTATCTCTATCATGTTTCGATTCGTAAGTAAATTCAACTTTCGATGAAATGGTAATTGGGGAAAGTAACGTTGATTTCGGCGGAGCTATACTTCCATGCTTTTTAAGGCGGTCATTAATGTCGTCAACTATTCTATCTATGCTTATTGAACTTTTTTCTACAAATCCAATCATTCCAGCTATTGGCATTGTATCAGCATAAGTATTCTCTGAAAATCTGACAATGCCACCATCAATATAATATTCGTTTTTCCCTCTATTTTGAAGGCGTTTACATTCAAACACAAAGTACTCATCTTCATCACCATAATTTCCAACCGTGATATTCAGTATTTTTATGTCTATGTAGCCAGTATTCTTATAGTTTTTATCTATCGTACCTGGTTCAGGTTCAAACCTTAAATCCGATAGTCCATATTTCTTCTTCAAATCCCTCTTTCTGAGATAATCGGCAACCAGTATATTCCTTATTTTATCTTCGTTAAAATCTTCAATCTTATTCCCATCATTTCTAAGAATTACATAACATTCAATTATATAATCCGAAACCTGGCGAAATCTCTTTGAAATGTATTCATTATTTTTTTCAAAATTACTCGCATCCAGAATATCATTATTAAGCATAGACTTCCCCTCCTTTTTTAATTCTATTCAAATCAGCCATAAAAAGAGCTTTGTCAAATTCTGCAACGTCTGCAAATGCAGTTGCTTTATGCCATGATTTATATTCATTAGGCTTAATGATATAGAAAAAATCTTTTTCAAAACCCCTAATTCTTTTATTTATAAATATTTCGTTACTGATTTTAGTAATACTTAGTGTGTTTGCTAATAAACTAAATACTTGCTCCTCTGTATAATTGTCTTTTTCAAATATCACACCACTATCAAGTTCATTTTCAGAAACAACAAATTTCATAGCAGTAAAATATTGTAGCCTAAAAATTTTAATTGAAAAGCCTAAATCTGACTGTTTAAAAACATGATAAAAGTGGTTATAAAAGACATCTGCATATTGCTCATATTCTTCATTAGTAGGCTTTCTAATATATTTTTTTGCCTTTGATGGAATGAACTGATAACGGGAAATATTTAGACTATAATCAATTAATGCTTCTTCAACTTCTCCTAAATCATAGATGTCAGATATTATCTCATTGATTTTATGATATGATTCCAAAGATTGTGGCTCAGGAATTGATACCGTTTCTGAATCTGATTTTAAATAAATTTCTTTATATACATTAATAAATTCATCTACCGCTTCAACTAAATTTTTATTCTCTTCCTCAAAGAAGGGAAAGCTAAAATACTCTGCCAATCTAACATCTGGTCTTCCCACGCCAACAGCAGAAGAAGTCATAAAGGTATAATATGTAAATAATTTTGAGAGAAAAACTCCATAGATTTCTTTTAATTTATAAACCTTAGATTCTGATGATACTCCATATATATTTTGCCAATAAACTGTCGGCTCTTCTGTAAAACTCAAATATGTATCTTCTTCTTTATCGGGTACTGATCTTATCAAAAGCATACTTCCAGAAAAATTTTTTATATTTCTACCTCTTTCTAAACTTATATCCTCTTTCTTTAACCTTATAGTATTATCATTTACCAAAGTATAAAATTTTGTAATATTATCTTTACCAATTATAGGCTTTCCAATCAACTCTTCATATTCATTATCTTTTTTACCCTTGGTTATTCCCTTTCCTTTGAATATTTCATCCTTATTTTTGTCAATATACTTACCAATAGTTATGAATTGTTTTTTCAACCTTTTCAAAAGCTGAAAGTCAAAATTATTTCCATATAAAGCTGTTTTTAAAGCCCAGTCATTATCAATTAAATTTTGTTGTTTTATTCTCTTTACATCTTGATTATCAATGACTAACATTTGAAATGCCTTTAAAAAAAGATTTGGTTTTAAAGACAGATGCTCTACAAAATGTTTTTCAATGGCTTTCTTATTACCCAATTTATACATTATTACCGTGGCAGGATAATCTCCATTTTCAAAAAGAATATGTCTCACGGGTGATAAATCGAAATACTTTGAAACTAAAAAACGACTCAGAAAATCTTTTTTAAAGTTCTTGGCTGTATCATTATAGAAGGCTTTACTGGTAACAATCATTGCACATGAAGTGCTTTCTGCCATAAAGTCTCTACTTCGATAAAGGAATGTTTGTGCAATCTCTCCGCCTGCAACTGGT
The DNA here is from genome assembly GCA_031424875.1 of Cytophagales bacterium. Taxonomy (GTDB): domain Bacteria; phylum Bacteroidota; class Bacteroidia; order Cytophagales; family Spirosomataceae; genus Arcicella. The sequence goes on along the minus strand of JANPIG010000541.1, from coordinate 5,626 downwards.
AATTTAAACTTTGCAATATATTTTAAATGTAATCTGTCTTTTTCTGCGTCATTTTTTTTGCTCCAAGGGGGATTTCCCAAGATGAAATCAAATGTTTTGAACCCTACTTTTTTAGGAGGATTTAATATCTCATTATAGGGGTCAAAATTCTCGGTATCATCATCAAAAATTTCGTCTTCTTCATTAAAAAAGTCATTTCTAAATAAATTTTTACCTTTTAATTTAGGCAAAGGAACATCCATTATTTCAACTGGCTGGATAAAATCAAGAATTGCTACATAGATAGAAAACACCGCTACGTTAATAGCATTAATATCTTTGTCTATTCCGTAGAGATTTTCTTGTGCGATTTTAATTAAATTATCTTTTTGGCTACGCTGATTTACAGGTAGTTTATAAACCATTCTGCGAAATGCCTGAACCAAGAAAATACCCGAACCACACGCAGGGTCTAATATTTTACAAGAAGTATTGTTACTTAAATGCTTATCAACAGTTACTTTAAGAATATAATCGACAAGGAAAGAAGGAGTATAAACGGCAGCATTGTCTTTTCGAGTTTCTGGACTAATGACTGATTCATAGATACCGCTTATTGTTTCAACAGATATTATATTAAAATCAAAAATATCAAAATAGAATAATTCAGGATTATACGAATTCCTTTTACCACTAAATATTTCAGAGAGTGATGCTAATAATCGTTCTGAAATATCTATCTCTTTTATAAACAAATCGTTATCATAAAATCGATCCTTCAAGTGACGGAAAAATGTTGATAGTTTATTTTTATTAGCTATCAACTTGTTGAAAGATTCTCGTTTCTCATCAAGAGTTCTACCCTCAATATGTCCAATAATACTTACTTTTCTGTCAATCAGATAACGAGCAAAAATCAATCTTAAAATTAAAATGTTGGCATCTTTTTCATTTAGACAATCAGTATATTGTTCGTCTGTTAAAATGCGTCTTAGTTCTTTTATATTTTCAAATAATTTTTGGTGTACTCTTTTTTTCTTTTCAGAGGTAGATGTTTCTTCTAACCATTCCCAGGTTTTACCCGTCTGTAATTTCCAAAAAGAAAATCTTTCTATTATTTGATTTAAAGGTAATTTAAGATTTTCGAGTTGGTTATTTGACTTTACAAATTGAAAAGCATTAAATACTTCTACACTATTTTGATACAAAGCAATTACAATAGGAGCTTTATCAAAACACCATACCTGGGTATGAAAACTCTCTACTATTTCAGAGTTTTCATTACAAGTAAAATCATAAAATAATATTAATGGAGTGGAATTAAAATAATAAGTTGCATCAGGAGAAAGAGATTTTAATTTATCTATTATTTCAGCAGATAAGTCTATTGGAGGATTATCAAAGTCGTGCTTAAATACAATACTTCTTACCTCATTATTATCTTCTAATTTAAGGTCTTGGAGTAAGTTACCTAAGTTATACATGGTAAGTTTGTTTTGTTTGTTCACAATATAACAAACATCATGCAATAAATTATCAATAAATATTAAATATATATAATTTTCAGGGTTGAAATAGGGTTTTAATCATATTTCTGTCGTTATTTTTGCCTTAATAGGCAACCATTTTCTGTCAATCTCAACCTTCAATAAATCAACAAAATCCACCTTCCAAAGGCATACAATTCCCAAACATAACTTTTATAATTATCTTAGCGTAAACTTTCATCAATATATTTCCAAGCATGAAAAAAATACTTTTACTTTGCGCTTGCTTACTGTTCTTATTTTCAAACAATTATGCTTAAAATACAGCAAAGAGTTCCATAAATCTGCTGTTGCCTGTATCATCACAGACAGCCCCTACCAACTCAACTGACCTGTTCCCAAACGCCAATCTCCGTTGGGTGGATTCCGTTTTCAATACGCTTTCGGTAGATGAAAAAATTGGGCAATTAATGATGCCCCGTGGCAATTATTCTTCCGAGTACGATACATCTCGTTTTTTTGTATAGAATATTTATGATATTTTTACACGAAAATTTAAAGCAAGGCGGCAACTTCTTAAATACGGCAACAAAACAATGAATATCTCTTTTCAAAAGACCCAAGAAGGCACCATAAAAGTAGTTACTCCTCATAATGAAGAGTTTATTCAAAAATGCAAAAACCTCCAAGGTTCATACAAAAATGAAGAATGGACATTTGATGAATCAATGGAAGAATATGTAAAAGAGTTGCTTATAGAAACCTTTGGAGTAGATGGCACTTCACCCGTAGAATTTTGTACCCTTATTATAAAAGACTTAACAGAATTATTTACAGGGGGAAGTGTAGAACTATTTGGCCGAACGATAGCCTTTTCTTTTGGTGGAAGTTCAACCGTGCATTTAGGGCAAGCCATTGCCCTAATTAAGGGAACAATTACAGTTAAAGAAACTCGGACACACTACGAAATTATAGCAGACTATGCCACTTTTGAAATCCAACAATTCCCCCTCGAAAGAACCAAATTTGAGGATATTCAAAAGGCAATCAAAGAAGGTTGGGTAGAAATAAAACCACATAAAAGACCCAAATCAAAAGGTCAAATACTTACAGAAATAGACTTCCATAAAGGCAAATTAGCCGAACTGGAAGAATTATTAGGCAAATTAGAATAATATGAATCAAGAAGAAATTATCGAGAAACGAATTGAGATGCTCAAAGAACTGGAAAAAGTTGTCATCGAAAAAGGCATCACGCTTACAGAAATATCCGAAAAGTCAGGTTTAATCGAGAGCAACATATCAAGAATCTTCGCTGGCAAATTCTCACCCACACTCGATAATTATCTTAAAATCAAAAGAGCAATCCTTGGAGAGTTATAAAACAAAAGAGCGATGTGCATTAATGGCACATCGCTCTTTTCAATTCCCTTATAATCAATAAACTATAACAATAATAGGGATATACTATTATGGCACATCCCTATTAACTATTTAAAAAAGACCATACAACCAACCCCACAAACCCCAACTTCAAAATAATCAAAGCCCAGTCCACCCATTCAGGCAGCCCGTCACACCACCGCTCAAACTTAGTTGGGTGATTAATCCTCCGATACAAATCATTTTCATGTTTAAATCTCATTTATCAAACCATTCTTTTAATGTTGGCCCATCACAAGCAACCACCGATTTTACTTTACTCACTTCCTCCAATAGCAGCTTCTCTAATCCAAAATCTTGTATAATACTTTCTTCAATCTCCAGCTGCTTCATTAATTTATTATGATAATATTCCTCCGAAGGTGGTGGTAACTTATTTGTAACATCAGATATTTGACCTCTCCGCAGTTGTTCATACATAAGATTCTGATAATAGAAATCATGCGAAGCTTGTGGATATGCAGATAGTTCTTGCATTAATTCACCATCCTTATTCACTAAGAACTTTCTTACTTTATTATGAAAATGATTCCTCGTAGGAGCTGGTAAACCACCCCAAACGTCAGGATTATGATGTAAATACCGTTTTTTCTGAATCTGAATTTCCGACCACTCAGCCTGTTTTCCACAACCTCTCGCAAATTGAAAAGAATTAAAACTAAACATCTCATTCAAATACTGCTGAAATACAAACTCCAAATCTTCAGAATCTTCAACAACCACTTTATTACACTTCCAAACGCCAGCCTCATCCCGAAAATAAACTACTTCATTAATAATAACCCTAAAAGCAATTTTTCTTTCAGCAGCTTCAATTTCTTTTGCATTCACTTTCTTGAATAACTCATCTAATTCATACAGCCATGTAATAGGTGGGCAAACCTTAGCCGTTATATACCTATCCATCGCCTCAAAAATCTCCGTAATCCTTTCTTCAGTACCTAAGTTTGAAAACTTCTTCGGCAATATTCCAATCGGTGGTTTTTGTAGTTTCATTTTTTGTAGCATTTTGATAGTTAGTAAGAAAAACAATAATATTATCCAATCTATAGCCCATAAGTCCAAACCTTTCCAAACATTTAATGTACTCTTCAGAATTATCCCTCACCAGTCTTTCAATCCGATGAGTATCATTCGGAAAAATAGTCTCTAACATTTTTACTTGTCTATAAATCTTATCCTCAGCTTGGGTATATCTCACATTCTTATCAAACTGAATTCTTTCTTGTTCAGTCAACTCATTTCTAAGATATTTTGCAAATAGCCTAATTGAATCTGGAATTAACATTTCTTGTTTCATTTTGCCTTATCAATACGTACTTTTTTAAACCCCTCACACCCAATAATTTGCACAATAAAGTTAAGTAAAATAATATTTATTATGCAAAAACTACTCATAAATGTAATCGGCAACACTGGCGTTGGCAAAACCACCCTACTCAATGCTCTAAAACCTCAATTCAAGGAGGCTGATTATTTTCATATTGACCAATATCGCAAAAAATATAAAGCTGACACTTTCCTCAAAGAACAACTAACCTGGGAACACCTCAGGCAAGATGTGCATAACAGTCAATTGGCTATTCTCGAAAGTTCGGGTACATCCCTCAACCTCGAATCCATCATCAAAACCTTCAAATTCACAGGCGGAAAAGTCATCACCGTACTTATCAACGGCACGCCTGAAGAATGTGAGCGAAGAGCCACCCAACGTGGATTTGAAAGTCCTTACTTTCCAAAAGGCTATACTCTTCAACAAAGTATCCAGCACATCGACCAACAATTGCAAAAAATAATTCCTGATTATACCATCCATTTTCACCAAAATTCCTTGGATAAATCTATCAGACAATTCCTTGAAATAATCTACGATAATCTACCCGAACAATAATAACAATGACCAACTACACCCCCGAAATACTTGAATACGTAAAAGATTGGGCTATCCGCACCGAGAAAATCGTGGGAAGTCGACTCAAAAAGGAAGGTGTGAATATCTCTCACCCCGAACTTCAAAACATTGTGATTGATATTCTACAAACTTCACTCACTTCATTGCGAATTCAAATCAAGGCCCGTGATGCCTTGCTATATACCCAAATGGGAGCGGGTCGAGGTTGGCGAAAAGGCGTAAAATTAAGTTCGACCGATTCCAAAGGTTCTCGAAGACGAAAACCAATCTGGAATAAACCTATCTATTCCCAGATTGCCAAATTGTCCGAAGTCATTGCTCTACAAAAAATCTCTGAAGTAAGAGACATCTTCACCAAGAAAAAATTATAAAACTATGTTTCGCACCGAAAAAGTACAAATAGAAATAGACGCATCTACCCAAACCGCCGTCCGTCAAATTGCCAAATTACAGCAAGAATACGACGACCTACGTCCAAAAGTAGATGATGCCCGTAAGGCAGTCGATAAAGCATCCACCTCACTTGAAAAGTTTTCTAGAGCTGATAGAAACAACCAAACTGATGCTTGGAAAAAAGCCTACGACAAATATTATCAAGCCGATAAAGCCTATCGTAATTTAAAGGAAAGTTCTGACCGATACAATCTGTCTATTGAACAGCAGGTCAAAGAATTAGGCTTGGCTGGGCTATCCAACAAAGAATTAAATAAATACCTCGCCGAACAAACACGCCTTTTGAATAGTGCCAGAAGAGGCACCGATCAATACGCCGATTCATTAGAAAAACTCAAAAAAGCCAAAGCCG
>JANPIG010000540.1:0-1549 GCA_031424875.1 Cytophagales bacterium | reverse complement strand
ACTGACAACGAGCCAGCAAAAAATCAGAACTTAGGACAAACAAAAAGAACGGCTTTTGACCGTTCTACAAGATTTTTTATGACCTTTGCAGAAACATCAAAGCTTTGTTTTTGTCGTCTTTTTGATTTGTTGTATCATATTTTTACAATTCTGAAAAGCAAAGTTACAAAAACGCTTTACGATTTCAAAAATAAATTTTCTAAGGTTGTACCAAGTATTAAATACCAAGTATTAGACAATTAGAAAATACTTAATATTTGATACCTAATACGTAACACTTTTTTAAAAGAATGAAGATAATTTTTATGGGTACTCCCGACTTTGCGGTTGAGAGTCTGCGGATTTTAATTGAGCATAAATATAATATAGTTGCCGTAATTACAGCACCAGATAAACCTATTGGTCGTGGGCAGAAATTGGGTATGTCTGCTGTGAAGGAATACCTGTTAGCCAATGCTCCTGATGTTCCGATTTTACAACCTGAAAAATTAAAAAACCCTGATTTTTTGGACGAACTTAGAAGTTATCAAGCTGATTTACAGATTGTTGTAGCTTTTAGAATGTTACCAGAAGTGGTTTGGATGATGCCTAAGTTGGGTACTTTCAACCTGCATGGTTCATTACTTCCGCAATATCGAGGGGCGGCACCTATCAATTGGGCGATTATGAATGGTGAGACAGAAACGGGTGTTACGACTTTCTTTTTGAAGCAAGAAATTGATACAGGTTCAATAATTTTTCAGGAAAAAGAACCAATTTCTCTTACGGATAATGTGGGTACTGTCTATGAACGCCTCATGCACAAGGGAGCGAAATTGGTTTTACAAACGGTTCAAGCCATTGAGTCAGGCAATTATCCGCAAGAACCACAAGACGAATCTGGACATATCAATCATGCACCAAAGATTTTTAAAGAAACCTGTGAAATTAACTGGAATCAGCCCGTGAAACAGGTGTATGATTTTATCAGAGGGCTTTCGCCATATCCCGTGGCTTGGACGATGTTGAATGATAAAACTTGTCGGATTTATGAGGCGAGAATGTTGGAAGCGGAAAGCCTCACCCAACCGACACATCGGACTGCCTCTCCCGAGGAGAGGGCTTTAATTGGTTCATTTTCAACCGATGGTAAAAAATACCTTCATTTTCAATGTATTGACGGTGTTTTGGCGATTGAAAATTTGCAATTGGAAGGGAAGAAACGAATGGGGATTGAGGAGTTTTTGAGAGGGTATCGGTTATAATTAATTTTCTTTTAAACATAGAAATCACACAATTAGTGGGAAAAGTGTGATTTTTTACACATTTTTCTCACTAATTGTGTGAAAATACGCTATTCTTTGAAAAATTTAGAATTTAATGAAGACTTACTAAATATTCCTATTTTCTTAGCTGACCAGACTAAACGATTGGTGGATTTAATACTCTTTCCATAAAGTTATATTACACAATTAAAAAACGTTGGTCAGCGTGCCACGGTTTGCGTAGGGTTTGAGCGTATGACCGTGACACGTTTGGAACTCAAAAGTATTTGAAATTCAAAGTTCAA
>JANPIG010000539.1:0-6455 GCA_031424875.1 Cytophagales bacterium | reverse complement strand
GAGAAATCCGAAATGAAGAAGGACAAATTGTAGCAAAATGTACAACTAATTTGATGGCAACGAGTAATATAATTAAATAGGGATTAGGTTTTAGGGGTTAGGTTTTAGTTTTTGTTGGATAGGGTGTAAGTATTTTTCACTTATCCCCCAACTACTAAAACCTAACCCCTCTAAAACAACCTTTTACTAAACACTGTTCAGTAATTTATAATTGTTAATCTTAAATGTAATGTAATGAATCCTTGTAAACTTATATTAATCTTCATTTTTAGTCTTAATAAAATTTTTGGGCAATCGGAAATTCTGAATAATTATGTTCAGGAAGGTTTGAAAAATAGTCAAACTTTAAAGCAACAGACTTTTCAATTACAAAAATCCGTAGTTGCTCTTGCCGAAGCCAAAACGCTTTTTAAGCCTAATATTAATTTCACCACCACGCTTTCTACGGCACAAGGGGGACGGAAAATTGAAATTCCGATTGGTGATTTGGTCAATCCAGTTTATACTACTTTGAATAAACTTACGGCAACTAATTCCTTTCCCCAAATCCAAAATACTTCTGAGCAGTTGGTTCCTAAGGATTTTTATGATGTCAGAATCAAGACAACCATGCCCTTGATTAATGCCGAGTTGAAGTATAATCAGGCAATTAAGCAGGATCAAATTTCACTGCAACAGTCTGAAATTCAAGTATATAAACGGGAATTGGTAAAAGAGATTAAATCAGCTTATATCAGCTATTTAAAAGCAGCGGAAGCTATTAAAATTTATGAAAATACGATTAAACTTTTACGTGAAGCTGAGCGAGTAAATGAGAGTCTTATCAAAAACGGTTCGGCAAATCCCACGGTTTTAGTTCGTACTCGTAATGAAATTGCTAAGATTAATGGAGACTTTGAGGCGGCTCGTGGCACTCAGAAAAATGCAGCAGCTTATTTTAATTTTTTACTGAATAAAGATTTCTCTGAAAAGATAGAAATTGACACTTTGGGACGTAGTAGTTTCAATGTCTCACTTACGGATGGACATCGTGAAGAATTGGATAAAATCCAGAAAGGTATTGATATCAACCGTCAGATTTTGGGCTTGAATCAATCGTATAAAAAATTTAAAATTGGGGCTTCGTTGGACTTAGGCTCGCAAGGGAGATTTGCACAAATAGCGAGTGCTGATAAGAATTTTTTTGCCCCAAATGCTTTTGTATTGCTCGGTATTTCTTTTGATTTACCTATTTATTCTTTTGGACGTAATCAATTGAAAATCAAGCAGTCAGAATTAGAAATTTCTTCGCTGGATGCTCAAATGCAGCAGGTCAAGAACCAATTAGATTTACAGGCAGAAATTGCTAAAAACTCGCTTAATGCTGCCCGTGAAATTTATGAATCGAAGGCTTCGCAGGTTTCTACGGCAGAAAGATATTACCGAGATATGATGCGAAGATACAAGGAAGGGAATTTGAACTTTATTGAGTTACTGGATGCTCAAACTCAGATAACTACGGCACAATTGCAACAGTCAATTTCGCTGTATGATGTTTGGACAAAATGGGTGGAATTGGAGAGGGCAAAGGCGAGTTTTGAGTTGAAATAAAACTGGTAGAGACAAGGCAATGCCTTGTCTGATTGTATGAAAATAACCATTCCATTCCAAGACAAGGCAATGCCTTGTCTCTACCAAATACCAAAATGGGAAATACAAAATATAATTTAATTCAAATTAAATAAAAACATGAAAAAATTATCTATAATCTCTTTCCTAATCATCTCATTATTAATGAGTTGTGGCAAAAAGAAAGAAGTAAAAAAAGCCTTGATAGAGGATGATATTGTAGCGGTGAAACTTGCTGATGTCTCACAGGCTAATTCTACGGAAGCTCTTAGTGCTTCGGGTTTGGTAACTTCACTTCAGGAGGCCCGCTTATCGTTTAAGACAGGGGGAATCATTGAAAAAATCTATGTAAAAGAAGGGCAGAACGTAAGAAAAGGTCAATTATTAGCTACTTTGAATCTCACAGAAATCAATGCTCAAGTGCAGCAAGCGACTGAAAGCGTCAATAAATCGGAGCGAGATTTGAAACGTGTTACCAATCTTTATCGTGATTCTGTGGCTACTTTAGAACAAGTCCAGAATCTCACAACTGCTCTCAGCGTAGCAAAACAATCCTTGGATATTGCTTCTTATAATCAAGGATATTCCAAAATTTACGCTTCTAACAATGGTGTTATTGTCAAGAAATTGATGAACGAAGGCGAACTGGCTGGACCTGGCACACCCGTATTTTTTATGAATGCCTCAGGGGCAAATGACTGGGTTTTGAAGGCAGGAATTGCCGACAAAGACTGGACTCGCCTGCACATTGGCGACCGTGCAACGCTCCGCTTAGATGCCTTTCCAGAAGTAATTTTTTCAGCAACTGTCTCAACACTTTCGCAAGGGGCAGATATTAATTCGGGCTTGTATCAGGCTGAATTGAAACTGAATACACAAGGCAAAAAAATGGCCACTGGTTTATTCGGAAAAGCTCAAATAATGCCATCAATAGTTCAGAAACACACTTCTATTCCAATTGATGCTGTCATTGAAGGTAATGGCGAAGATGCTTTCGTGTATGCAGTTGCAGAAGGAAAGGCTCGTAAAATGCCTGTAAAAATTGTTGGAATTGATAATAACAGAGCTTTCATTGGTAGTGGTTTGGCGGGCGTTTCTCAAGTGATAACGGATGGGTCAGCTTATTTGGTGGATGGAAGTCGAGTTAGAGTTGTAAAATAAAAATCACTATGAAAATTTCTGAATTCTCCGTAAAAAATTATCAATTCACGCTGGTCGTGTTTTTGGGAATACTATCTATCGGTATTTTCTCACTTCTTACCATGCCTCGTGGTGAAGACCCTGAGTTTTCTTCACCCCAGTTTGGTGTAACAATCATTTATCCAGGGGCTTCTCCTAAAGATATGGAAGAACTTGTGGCGGATGTGGTCGAGAAACGAGTCAATGACCTCAACGATATAAACCGTGTCCGCACCAGTATTTTTGATGGGGCGGCTATCTTTCAGATTGAGTACGATTTCTATACTGATCCCGAAGAAAAATACCAGGAAGTTGTACGTGAAATGAATGCCGTCCGCAAGGATTTACCCACCGATATTCTTGACATTCGTATTGAACGTTACCAACCTGATGGCGTAAATATCTATCAATACGCTTTGGTTTCTGAGAATTTACCTTATTCCAAATTAGAAAAATATGCCGATGATTTAGAGAATCGTTTGGAGAAAGTGAAGGCTCTAAAAAATATCAAATCGTGGGGTTTTCCGAAACGTAAAATTTCGGTAGAATTGAATTTGGATAAATTAGCTCAAGACAGAATCCCTCTCAATCGTGTTCTGGGGGCTATTCAGTCGGAAAATGTCAATATTCCAGGCGGTTCAATTAATCTTTCTACCAAAAAATTCAACGTAAAAACTTCGGGTAATTATAAGGACTTAAATGAGATAAAAAATACAATTGTCTTTACTAACGGTACAAAAATCGTCTTCCTCAAAGATATTGCCGAGGTAAAATACGCCTACGAAGACGAAACCCACAAAACTCGCTTGAATGGACACCGTAGTGTGTTTGTAACGGCTTGTCAGAAATTTGGGCAAAACATCATCAAAGTTAAATCTCAGACCGAGCCTATCATTGAGCAATTCAAAAAAACACTTCCTCCTTCGGTTGATTTAATCAAAGTTTTTGACCAAGCCGAGTCTGTTCAAAAGCGTTTGTCTCGTTTTGCCAAAGATTTTGGTATTGCTATCTTGTTGGTTCTGATTACTTTACTGCCGCTTGGCTCACGAGCGAGCTTGGTTGTAATGATTTCTATTCCGCTTTCGCTTGCCATCGGACTTGCCCTTTTGTACGCATTGGGTTTTTCAATCAATCAACTTTCAATTGTGGGAATGATTGTGGCTTTGGGGATTCTGGTGGATGATTCTATCGTGGTAGTTGAGAATATAGAGCGATTTATTCGGATGGGTTATCCCAAAAAACAGGCTGCTATTGATGCCACCAAGCAAATCAGTTTGGCGGTTGTGGGTTGTACAGTCCTTTTAATTTTTGCCTTTTTGCCCGTTGCTAACCTCCCTGAAGCCGCAGGCAGATTCATTCGCAGTTTGCCAATGGCAGTAAGTGTAACGGTATTTGCTTCGATGTTTGTTGCCCTTACAATTGTTCCATTTTTGTCAAGTGTTCTGTTGAAAAATCACGAAAATCCCGAAGGTAATTTCCTATTGAGAGGCATGAAAAAAATTATTTCTGCTACTTATGGACGCTTGATGGATTGGTGTTTACGTCATCCCAAAACGACTATTACAGCTGGTTTGGGCGTATTTATAGGCGTGATGTTATTGGCAAAAGCATTCTTAGGCTTTTCACTTTTCCCTACTTCCGAAAAACCCATGTTCCTTGTAAATGTGAGTACACCCGTAGGTACGAATCTTCAAACGACCGATAAAGTGGTGGCTTTTGTGGAAACTGAATTAAAAAAAGTACCCGAAATCAAAAATATCGCTGCCAATGTGGGAAGAGCTAATCCGAGGATTTATTATAATATCATCGGCGGACCAGAATCTGAAAATTTTGGTCAACTATTTGTGCTTTTGCAAGATATGGAAACCCACGAAAAGAAGGTAATTATTGATGAGCTCAGAACAAAATTTATGTTGTTTCCTAATGCTAAAATTGAGGTAAAAGACTTTGAACAAGGCCCCCCATTGGAAGCTCCGTTGGCGTATAGAATTTTTGGAAATAATTTGGATAGTTTAAAATTAGTAGCAGGGCAGATAGAGAAAATATTAGCCGACCAAACAGGGACTATCTATATCGAAAACCCTTTAAAAGTACAACCTACTGATTTTCGGATAGTTATCAATAAAGAAAAGGCAGGACTTTTGGGCGTAAATATTTCGGATATTGATCGCATCGTCAGGATGGGTGTAGCGGGTTTGAACATTGGAACTTTTAGAGAAGAAGGACAAACTGCTGACTACAATATTAACATTTCTATCCCAAGAAGCAATATCAAGCAAGATTTGAGTGTATTTTCTAATTTGTACGTCAATAATGTTTTGGGAACGGCAATTCCGTTGAAACAATTAGTAGAAATTAGGTTTGAAACATCACCTACTCAGATTAGACATTACAATAAAGACCGCTTCGTTACGATTTCGGCATTTTTGAAATCAGGCTTCAATACGTCAGAGGTCAATAAAGAAGTCATCAAAAAGTTGAATGCCTTTAAATTTCCAAAAGGGTTTTCCTATAAAGTGGCAGGAGAAGCAGAAAACGCTGAAAAGTCTTTTGGCGGCATAGGGGTAATTATCCTGATAACTGTCTTCGGAATGATAGCCATTCTGATTCTCGAATTTGGCGATTTCAAATCTACCTTGATAGTACTCTCAGTGATTCCTTTAGGAATTGTAGGAGCTATTTTAGGCTTAATGATTGCAGGAGAAACCCTCGGATTTACGTCTATCATTGGTTTTATTGCCCTAATAGGCATCGAAATAAAAAACTCATTGCTCTTGGTGGACTTCACCAATCAGCTTCGAGAAGAAGGCATGGAACTTGATGAAGCCATCCATCAGGCAGGTGAAGTTAGATTCGTACCAATCCTACTGACCTCCTTTACGGCAATCGGCGGTTTGATTCCTTTGGTCATTGAATACTCAGATTTGTATTCGCCTTTAGCCATTGTGTTGATTGGCGGAATTACCAGTTCAACTTTACTTGCTCGTTTGGTTACACCCGTAATGTACAAATTATTACCACCGAGAATCAGAGTGAAGGCTTAGGGATTATGGATTAGAGCTTGGGTAATTAGGCATAGAAACTTATTTATCATAATTTATATTACCAATCTGATATTTGTTGGAAAATATTCGTTTTATTATATTTCTTAAAAAGCGTTGATTATTAAAAAATAACCCAGTTATGGCACTTTTTTATAAATACAGGCGTTTTAAGTAAGTTATTAAAAATTGGATTTTTTTAATTAAAGTTAACAAAATACTGATATTCAGGTATTTATAGGTAACTCAAATCTAATAATTACTAATTAAACAATTCCATTATTATCCAATAACCTTAAAATTCTCAATATCATGAAATTTAATACCAGTACATTAACACAGTTTTTATCACGGAATTTTTATATAAATCCCCGACTGATAAATCCCAGCAAACGCTTCTATGCAGATTTGGGTATGAACTCATTGGAGTTCTTGGAAATGGTTGTTTATTTAGAAAATACGTATGGGGTAACTTTGCCAGATAACGAAATAGATAAAGTTCAGACAATCAGACAAGTATCTGAATTAATGGATGCCAATTTGAACGTAGTAGCACAGGCGTAATAACAATATTTTTGTGGTTAGGATTAATAAGGGTTTAGGCGAATTGTCTAAACCTTTTTTTGT
>JANPIG010000538.1:0-2399 GCA_031424875.1 Cytophagales bacterium | reverse complement strand
CTGACATTCCTGGAGAAGCGATTTTATTTGATATGTATTATGCTGCCAAAGACCCTGTTTCTGCTACGGGTGAATCAATGGAATTGCCTGAAATAAAAGCAGAACCTTTAAACGAAGGAACGCCACAATTTAAGAATTTTTATATCAAAAATATCTTGTGTAAAGGAGCTGAAACAGGTATTTTGATTAGAGGTTTACCAGAAATGTCCATCAAAAATATTAACCTTGAAAATGCCCTGATTGAGTGTAATAAAGGTTTATTATGTGTAGAAGCAGAAAACATCAACCTCAAAAACATTACGTTAATTACCCAAGACAAACTCGTTGGACAGATTCAGAATAGTCAAAATGTAACGTTTGATAATATTAAATTTGGCACAAATGCCGAGACCTTCTTGAATGTTCAAGGCAGTCGTTCAAAAACAATTCGTTATGTGAATACGGATGTTACGAAATTGAAAAATGAAGTTGTATTAGGCGAAAAAGTGGGGAACGGAGTAGTTTCCAGAAAGTAGTTTAAGGTAGCTCAGAATTACTCATGGCAAAACTCAAATAGTCATGCCATGAGTTTTATTTTCATACAAAATATCATTCTATCTTCAACCTAAACTTCCCATTCACCAACACAATTTTATCCTTCTTATCTTGCTTTTTGTAGCCATTATATTCAGGATCAATGTCAGAATCATAACCTGATGCTTTGGTAATGGCTTTGTCTTCCATTTTGTTTACCAATCTGCCAAAACCGCCAAAAACCGTGGCAGTGGCTTTTTCTTTCCAATAAAAACCATCCAATGTACCACTAAATGTAGCGGTCAAATAACCGTCTGCATCTTTGGTAACTTCAATAGTTTCATCATTATTTTGGGATAACCCTGTATGATATTCCATTCTTGGTGAACGTGTTTCCTCCACATATTTGATGGCGGCAATACCCTTGTATTTGGCTAAATCTTGGGCTCTTTTCAAATTGTCTTTTGTGTCAGGTTTGTCTGCATTCACTACTAAATATGTCCCTGGCTCAATAAAATCGTTTTTTATCCAACTCCCAAACCAGATCCTCAATGATTTGTCGGGATTAATGGTATTAGCTGTTATCCATAAATAATTTCCAAATCTGATTCTTCGTGGAGGAGTATTGTACTCTTTTCCATCAATCTTTACAGATAGTGAGTTATTGTTGCTTGCCGTTTGTCCAAAACTAAAATTAGTAACTATTAGCAAAGCAAGTGGAACGACGCCCGAAAGTGTGAATTGTTTTTTCATCGTTTTGTTGGGTTTGATTATTTTTTTGTAAATATTGCTTAAAATACTATTCACCAGTTGGATGAATTAACAAATGGTAATGATAATTTAGCAAACGGTTTATCAAGCAATTAAAAAAAGCCATTCTTTCTCAATACTTTTGTAAAACTAATTTATTAAAATTATTCGATGCTTAAATTTTCAATTATTATCCCTGTATATAATCGCCCTGAAGAAGTCGACGAATTATTGCAAAGCCTTGCTGTTCAGACCTATACAAATTTTGAAGTTATTATAATTGAAGATGGCTCTGCGGTTAAATGTCAAAATATTGTTAAAAAATATTCTGAAAAATTAATTATAAAATATTTTGATAGAGAAAATGTAGGCCAAGGATTCGCTCGAAATTTTGGATTCTCAGTTGCCGAAGGAGATTATTTTATTGTCTTTGATTCGGACGTTGTTGTACCAAAAGGTTATTTGCAAATTATTAATCAATCTCTTCATGATCAATGGCTGGACGCTTTTGGTGGACCTGATGCGGCTTCACCAGACTTTTCTGATTTACAAAAAGCCATTAGCTATTCAATGACTTCATTTTTTACAACGGGAGGCATTAGAGGAAAAGAAAAAGGTATTGGCAAATTCCAACCTCGAAGTTTTAATATGGGCATCTCACCAAAAACTTTTCAAAAAACGGGTGGTTTTGCCAAACGAGATATGGGTGAAGATGTAGAATTTAGTTTGAGAATGGAAAAAATCAATTTAAAAGTTGGTTTGATTGCGGAGGCATATGTTTATCACAAGCGTAGAGGAGATTTTAAGGATTTTTTTAAGCAAATATTTTCGTTTGGTAGAACCCGAATTTTACTTTCAGATTACGATCCAAAAATTCTGAAAGCAGTTCATTTCTTCCCCATGATTTTTACGTTGGGCTGTTTATCAATTCCAATTTGGTTTTTTATTTCAAAAACAATTTTTATGCTTTCAATAACTGTTCTGATGATTTATATTTTGTTGAATTTTATTGATTCTTCTCAGAAAAATAAAAGTTTAAAAGTAGGCTTATTGAGCATTATCGCAGTTTTTACTCAACTTTTTGCTTACGGCTTAGGATTTATAAGTGAAGGTGTGAAAAAAATATTTGGGTAAAA
>JANPIG010000537.1:0-1116 GCA_031424875.1 Cytophagales bacterium | reverse complement strand
GCCTTTCACTTCCTGCGAGGCATATCCTAATGATTTCTTATCACGAGTAATACCCAGAGCCGTTACAACCACTTCATCCAATTGACTTGCTTCATTTTCAAGTTGAATATTGATAGTTGTTCTATTGCCAACCGCCGTAGTAATAGTTTTGAAACCTACAAAAGAAAAGGTAAGTGAAGCTCCATTGCCCGCATCAATTCTATAGCTACCATCTGCTCCTGAGGTTGTACCCCTCGTAGTCCCTTGCACGGCAATACTCACGCCTGGAAGCGGAGAACCATCCTCAGAGGAAGTTACCTTCCCTGTTACTTGTCTATCTTGGGAGAATGTCTGCATTCCAAGCCCTAATAGCACTGTCATCATGAGTAATAATTGTCTCATTTTTTTTCTGTGTGTGTTTTAGTTTTGTTGATTGAATAATTATTAAAACAGGATAAAAATTATAGATTAATTGATTGATTTTTAAATACTTATAAATTATTTTTTGCACCAAAAATACCTCACAAAAAATAGCTAATTTGTGGATAATGTCTTGAATTTGATACACGCAGAAAACTATCTTTCATTTTAGATGAACGAATTTTTACTGTATCAACAATCTTTTTAAGAGTGATTAATGGGATTTGCTCTTATGAAGCATTTTTGGATTGTCTTTTCCTTTATTTTTTTGAGAAGATTGAAATGAAAAATATAAGTTTATGGAAAAAGAAACGACAATCAAAGACTAAATTATTACATAGATTATTAAATTTTTGCGTGTTTACTATGATTTAAAGTGTGTATTATTTTTCTGCAAATATAACGGTATTTTTTTTAGATTATTTTGAAAACAAATCAATAAATGAAAATTTTTCTCCATCGAATAATCCTAAATCTGATAATTTCAAGTTAGGAATAACTAAAAGCGCCATAAACGATAAACTCATAAAGGGAGAGTTGAGTTTACATCCTAATTCTTTGGCAAATTTATCAATGGCAGAATATTCTTTGGCTACCACATAACCATCTTCGCCCGACATAATACCCGCAATGGGCAATTTCAGTAGGTTTTTTGCTCCTTTTCCATCCACTGCTGATACACCACCTTGTGCCTCAATAATAAGATTGACGGCTTCG
>JANPIG010000536.1:0-2726 GCA_031424875.1 Cytophagales bacterium | reverse complement strand
TTTATTATTTGTTTTATCTTTACTGCCAATCTGTCCAAAGCGCAACAATGGTCTTCGGCGTTTATTGGTAAGCCTTCTACTCGGGCTTTATATGCCTCTAATGTGGCAAAGGCAATTCAAAATGCTTGGGAAAATGAGTTTACTACGAAAGATAAAAAGGACGCTTTATTAGATGAAATCGTTTTTGGAACAAGTTCAGATTTTAGAATCAGGCAAGATATTACTGATAATTCAGATAAAACTATTACCAGTAATATTGATGAATTAGAGGAAGCTACTGGCATCATTGAAGTAACAAAAGACCCCATCAAGAAGAAGAAAGAGCTTGTAATTAATGGAAAAACAATTGTGATAGAAATGAATACTGCCCCCACTATTGTAGAAGAAAATATTGAATCCGATACCATTTATGCCGTTCCGCAAACGCCTGCAATATTTACAGGGGGACAGAATGCCATGAAGCATTTTTTTACGAAAAATATCCAAATGCCCGAAGAAAGTGGAAGATTAATTAAAGGAAAAGTTTTTGTAAGATTTATGGTCAATAAAAAAGGAGAACTTTCCAGAGTTTATTTAGTGAAAGGTTTAACGGAATCCTGCAATAAAGAAGCCCTAAGAGTAATAAAAATGATGCCCACATGGATTCCTGCCATGGTAGATGGGGAAAATGTAAATTCATGGCATACGCTACCGATATATTTTGAAATTGAATAAAAGACGTTGAATTAAACTCAAGTGTGTATTTACACTTTTAAAGTCCTTACTTTAGAAACTTTATTGATTTACAACCCTCTTGATATTCAGGAGGGTTTGTTTTTTAAAAGTATTATTACTGATTTTAACATACATTTGTCAGTTGATAACTTTTATTAGTAATTTTGAGTTAAATATAGACGAATTGTCTGTAATACCACTAATTTTCGGACCATTACGTCATATCAAAACTTCTTAACAAATCCATTTTCTAAATTTTCACTAAAAAAAATTTTATGAACAAATTTTCCAAATTAATACTATTTACACTAATTCTTTCGGTAAGTAGTATTTCGCTTTTTGCACAAGGTATAAAAGGTATCGTAAAAGATGCTGCTACTGGACAAGGAATTCCAGGGGCTTCGGTAGTTGTTGAAGGTCGTTCTTCGGGAACTGCTACTGATGCAAATGGTGCTTTTACTTTGCGTTTAACCACTGGTACTTACCGTATTAAGGTATCTTCGGTAGGTTACGAAACTAAAAGTTCTGAATCAGTAAATGTTTCAGGAACAGAATTTACCACGCAGGATATTACCATTTCTGAAAGCACTTCAACGCTTCAAGAAATTGCTGTAATTGGTTCTCGCTCGGCTACAGCTCGTACTAACATTCAAACAGCAACACCCGTAGATGTTATCAATACGAAAGAATTAAAGTCTTTCGGACAAGTGGATGTTGGACAAATTTTGAATTTTGTAGCTCCTTCTTTCAGCTCAAATCGTCAGACGGTTACTGATGGAACTGACCACATTGACCCTGCTTCATTGCGTGGTTTGGGGCCAGACCAAGTGTTAGTTTTATTAAACGGAAAACGTCGTCATAATACTGCTCTTGTCAATATCAACGGTTCGGTTGGTCGTGGGTCAGTAGGTACAGATATGAACGTAATTCCTGTTGCTGCTATCGAGCGCATTGAAGTTTTGCGTGATGGTGCGGCTGCTCAGTACGGTTCAGATGCCATTGCAGGTGTTATTAATATTGTTTTGAAAAAAGGTTATACTGGTACTTCGGCTTCGTTGACGTATGGTTCAAACATAACAACGCTTAATTATACAGTTCCTGTTTTAGGCAGCACAACACCAAAAAATCATAGTCATGGTATCACAGACGGACAAGTTTTACAATTTGATTTTTCCAAGGGTTTCCGTTTAGGAAAAGAAGGTTCAATAACTATCTCTGCCCAATATAACGACCGTGGACGTACAAGTCGTACTGGTTTAGATAATGTTCCAACGATTTATTTAGGAGCAAATGGGGGTTTTCCAACTACTCCAACAGGTCAAGACCAAACGGCATTCAGAACTAAATTACTTGCTGACGATGCTGCTTTCGCACAAAGCCGTAATTACAATCGTGAAAATATGATTTACGGTAATTCATCAGCTCGTAATTATGGAGTTTTTGCCAATGGTAGTATTCCATTGGATGCTAATTCAGAAATTTATTTTTCAGGTGGTTATACTTATCGCACAGGGCAAGGTTACGGCAACAATCGTATTCCAGTAGCCAGAAATCAACAACCTGTAAAATCGGATGGTAGTTTATTATATCCAGATGGTTTTTTGCCAGGTATTCAATCAGATATTTATGACAAATCTCTTATTGCGGGTTATAAAACGAAAATTGGTGAGTGGTCAATGGATGTCAGTAATGTATTTGGAAATAATAATTTTCAATTTACTGTATTTAACTCAGGAAATGCTGCTTTGCCAGCAGCAGATGCTCAGCAGTCGTCTTTTGATGCAGGACAGTTGTCTTTTTCACAGAATACTTTCAATTTAGATTTTTCTCGTAATATCCAAAAAGTAGGTGGTTTCAATTACATCAACATGGCTTTTGGTGGTGAAATCAGAATTGAGAAATTCAAAATCATAGCCGGCGAAGTGAACTCCTATTATGGAGCTGCTGTTCAGAGAGCTGCTGCTCCTTTTACAGTAGGTGGGGTTTCGCCTGGAACAGTTGCTGCTGCTCCA
>JANPIG010000535.1:0-13197 GCA_031424875.1 Cytophagales bacterium | reverse complement strand
TCTTGATAATCCCAAGCGGTTTGATAGTCAGTTAGCCCTAAATTTTGAAAATTTATCTGTTTGTTATGGGACATTCTATTTAATGTTTCAGTCAATAAGTAGTCGTTAAGTTGTTAAGTCAAAAAATATTCATAAGCTGTTGATGGATAATTAGTTACAAATAATTTTTAGATTTTAAAAAACGTAAATTATTTCTTACCCAATACTTAAAGATAAAACATCCTTAGTAATTTTTAGTTCCTGTTTGGTTTAGACTCATGTAATCAACTTATGTACTTCACGCCAAAGGATTGTCTTGATACAAAACAAAGAAGGATATTTTCACAAAGAAAATACCCCTCTTTAATATATCAAATCTTATAAAACACGGAAGTCGTCCTTCAAAAGGACGACTTCCGTAAAAATCATAAAAAATTTTATTTTTCTACTTGCCAGTAGTTCAATTCCATTGGTGTATCTCTACCAAAGATTTTCACTACTACATTTAATTTCTTTTTATCGTCAAAAATATCCTCAACGGTGGCCTCAAAACCAGCAAAAGCACCATCAATAACTTTTACAGTTTCACCTTTGGTAAATGAGGTTGCCGACACTTCTTCAACTGCCGCTGCTTCATCAATTTTACCTAAAATACGTTTGATTTCACCCGCACGCAAGGGAATTGGTGTTTTTGAAGTCTTACCATCATTCCAACTCAAAAAGCCAATAACTCCTGGCATCGACGTAATTAAGTGGGCAACTTCACCGTACTTAATATCAGCCTCCACAAAGATATAACCCGCAAAAAGAGTCTTTTCACGCACCACTTTTTTACCGTTACGCATTTCAAAAATCTTCTCCGTAGGAATAATAATCTGCGGAATGTATTCTTGAAGGCTTTGTCTGGTGATTTCGTTTTCCAGATATGTCCTTATTTTCTTTTCTTGTCCTGAAACAGCTCTCAGAACATACCAGTTAGTTTCTGCCATAATTTTATTGAATAGCTTTGAGTAAGTAATAATTAATAAGTAATAGTTAATAGTTTTGGACTACTCGTAATCATTTTTTAACTATTAATTATTCTCTGTTAACTATTAATTAAAACGATTGATAAAACAACTCCAAGCCTGATTTGAACAAGAAGTCAATTAAACCAACTACAATAGCAAATATCAACGAAGCCACCAACACCAAAGTTGAAGAAGCCTGTAATTCAGAAAATTTAGGCCATGTTACGTTCTCTGTAACTTCTACCCAAGATTCTTTAATAAAATTTTGTAATTTGTTCATTTTTTTAGCTTTGATTTATGAGTGATAAGCTGTGAGTTCAAAGAATCGTATTTTATTTATTCTCAAAGCTCTATGGTTAAAACTCATAACTATTTATAAACTTTTAAGTTCCAAGATTTTAGATTTCAAATTTCAAGCCAATTTACAAAATTTTGTAATGCTCAAAATCAAAACTCCAAAATTTGGAACTTAATTAATTGGCACGGGCACTAAGACTCGAACTCAGACTGAAGGTGTTGGAGACCTTTGTACTACCATTATACTATGCCCGTATTGAATGGTTTGCAAAGTTAGGGGTTTATCTTTAATTTTCAAAAAGGATTTTAAGAGATTATTTGATAGTTTTTTATTTCTATTGGAAATATTAATTCAGTAATGATTTGTATAAAATAATCATATTCCGTTTTTTAATAAGGTTATCATTCTGAGAACCAAAGCCTTATCCATTTATTCACCTCTTATCAACATCAAAAATTTGTTTTTTTTTGCCAATCACTTCATTTATGACGAACTTAGGGGCAGTGAACAGTTATGAGTTATCAGTAAACAGTTATCAGAAAAACTAATTACTGTTCACTATTTACTGATAACTGCTCACTGTTTACCGAAATAAAATGTTAGACATTATTCAACTTCTTCCTGATTCTATTGCCAACCAAATTGCGGCTGGCGAAGTAGTTCAGCGTCCTGCCTCGGTGGTGAAAGAGTTGTTGGAGAATGCCATTGATGCTGGGGCAACAACTATTCAATTAATAGTCAGAGAGGCTGGAAAGACACTTATTCAAGTAATTGATGATGGCACAGGAATGTCTGAAACCGATGCCCGAATGTGTTTTGAACGCCATGCCACTTCCAAAATTCGCACCTCTGATGATCTCTTCAAAATCAAAACGATGGGATTTAGGGGCGAAGCGATGGCATCAATTGCTGCCGTGGCACAGGTGGAAATGCGTTCACGGAGAGAAATAGATGAATTGGGTATTTTGATAAGAATAGAAGCCTCCGAAATCAAGCAACAGGAAGCAGTTTCGATGGAAAAAGGTACAAGTATTCAAGTAAAAAATCTGTTTTTTAACGTTCCTGCCAGACGTAACTTCTTGAAATCCAACCCCGTAGAGATGCGCCATATTCTTGACGAGTTTCAAAGAGTTTCTTTAGCAAATGCTGATATTGCTTTCAGTTTATATCACAATGATTCTGAGATTTATAGTCTGCCTATAGGTAAGTTGAGCAGAAGGATTGTGGATTTATTCGGAAAGAACTACCGTGAACAATTAGCTCCCTGCGAAGAAGAAACGTCTTTCGTAAGTGTACGAGGTTACGTAGGCAAGCCCGAATTTTCTAAAAAAACTCGGGGAGAGCAGTTTTTCTTTGCCAATAATCGTTTCATCAAAAATGGCTACCTTAATCATGCCGTGATGAGTGCTTTTGAAGGACTAATCCCTGAGGGTACGCATCCCTTTTATGTGCTTTTTATTGAGATTGACCCTATTCATATAGACATAAATGTTCATCCCACCAAAACTGAAATCAAATTTGATGATGAAAGAACCGTCTATGCCATCGTGCAGGCAGCTGTTAGAAAAGCCATGTCACAACATAATCTTACACCTTCTTTAGATTTTGAAACGGATGTAAATTATGTTCAAAACATTTTCAATTTTGGGAATTCACCCTTTGGAAATCAAGATAATAAGGCTGAAATTGCCCGGGGTGAAGGCGGAGCAAACACTTACGCTCGTCCAGAGGTTTCGCCCCGTGAGAAAAGTAATCTAACCAATTGGAACAAGCTATATGAAGGTTTAGAGAAAGGAACTCAAGGTTTTGAAAAACAAGGGATTAGACAGGAAATTTTTGATTTTAATAAAGATTTTGAACATTCTTCTGTATTACAAAGCAAGGCAAATTCTATTCCCGACAACCGTTTACAAAGAGGAAATCGAGATTCGGAAGCTACTACTTTCCAGATTCACAATCGTTATATCGTTTCGCAGGTAAAATCAGGAATGTTGCTGATTGACCAACGTGCGGCTTATGACCGTATTTTGTATGAAAAATTTTCTCAACATCTACAAAAACATAATGGAGCCTCGCAACAATTGCTTTTTCCCACCACGGTGAGGCTTACGCCTGTGGACTTCCATTTATTACTTGAAATTCAAGATGAAATTCGGAATTTGGGATTTGTGTTGAGCGTTACCGACCATGAGTCATTTACGGTAAATGGTATTCCTGCTGATTCGCCTGATGAAAATGAGCAAGCCATGATTGAAGGGCTTTTGGAGCAATTCAAGCATAATGAGGCACATTTGCACTTAGATAAATCTGAAAATGTGGCTCGTTCGATGGCAAAACGTGCCGCAGGAAGATTTGGAAATCATCCTCTTACGGTTTTGGAAATGAACGCTTTAGTTGAACAACTTTTTGCATCTTCAAATCCCAGTTATACCCCCAGTGGAGAACAAACCATGAAAATTTTGTCTTTAGAAGAAATAGCTGGGTTGTTTTTCCGATAGGTGGTATAATTTTTTATTTATATCATCCTATGAAACTTTTCCCCTACTTATTCATTTTAGGTATTTTAAATAGTTCTGACATGTTTGCTGAGTCAGATAGTATTGTTTTGCCCGTTAGAAGGGTTTATAACATTACTAAGAATAGTTTTATTCTTCCTCACGTATGGAAACCGGGCAGTTTTAAAGCAGCTGTCGGATTATCTTCCACAAAATTTCCCTTAGATTTTGTAGAATCTGCTCTACGAATTCCTTTAATTGACTTGTCGGCCACCATTGGATTACCCAAAGGTTTTGATTTTTCTTTAAATGCCAATTCTATAATTATTGCCAATCAAGTAAGAGCAGGACTACATTGGAACCGTGAAGGGAAGTTATTTTCTACAAAATTAGGGTATGATGTAGGTTTTATTTATGGTGAACTATCGCAATATGGTTTCAACAACCGCACCACTGCTTGGTCGCATTACCCTAATTTTTCGATGGGTTTTAAAGTAAAAGATATAGCTATAACGCTCAGAACAGAAGCCAATATCATAACCTATATCAATACTACTGCTGGAGGCATTAAAGTAACTGAATTTGCTGATTTTTTCAATGGCGGTTCGGCTGGTGTATATTTAGAACAACGCTTATGGGCAAACCATGTAATGATAATAGGTTGTAGAGATAATTATGTAAAATATTATTATCCTATATGGCCTTCTTTTTCAGAATTTAACCGTAAATATCATAATCTTGAATTCTATTTAGGATTAATTATTAAGTAATTGGGCTTCATAATTACTAAAATGTTTCATATTAAGCACAATTTTAGGCATCCGTGGTCAGCGTCCCTATGGGTAGAAATTTAACAACTTATTAATTTATAACTTAATGGCTTTTCCGCATTACATATCAAGCAAAATTAAACTGTTAATCTCAGAAATGTTTCTTCTATTATTAACACTTAGTTGTAATAATTATGACTTACCCGAAGTGGTTAACCCCCTGCCTCCCATCAGTGATGGACAGCCTTTAACCAATAGCTCAAAGGGCAAGTTAGAAGGTATTTTTAAAGTAATAAAAGGCAATGAAGTATTTGGTGATACACTGATTTTGAAATGGAATAACTTGAATAACTTATCAATATTTGGTGGAACCAATGGTTTTTATGCCATTACGAAAGGATTGAAAAAAGATTCTTCTATCTATATATACGGATATTGGCGTTATGCCGTCAATAGTGAAACAGGGGGAATAAATTTACAACTTAATCCTGCTGGTGGAAGTAATGCAATTTTGAATGGCAGTAACTCTTCCAGAATCACTAATTTAAAGATTTCAGGTAAATTTAGTTTTGGCAATAATGTTCCCGATCAAGCCTTAGAATTGACCTTTATCCGTCCATTTTCAGAAAAAGTTTTGAAAGATGATTTTAGCATATTAGCACATCGCTCGGGTGGGCGCACTTCTGATTTATTATCCATTTCAGAAAACTCTTTGGAAATGATTGGCTTTACGGAAAACCTCGGCTCTACAGGTATTGAAATTGATGTAAGGTTGACTAAAGATAATGTACCTGTGCTTTATCATGATGAAGATATTAACATTCGTTTAACTCAAAAAAATCCTTTAAATGGACCATTGGTAAACTATACTTATGCTGAAATATCAAGTTTTGTTAGATTGGTTAATGGGGAAAAAATTCCCAAGCTGGAAGATGCTCTCATGAAAGTAATTGACAGTACAAAATTGACAGTAGTATGGTTAGATATGAAATCAGTAAATAACGCCATGTCAATAGTTATCCCGATTCAGCAGAAAATGTTGGAAAGGGCAAAACAGAAAAACCGAGATTTATCTATTTATATCGGATTACCAGAAGCTAACGTTGTTGATTTTTTTAAAACCTATCCTAATTATCAGAATATCAGTTCATTATGTGAATTATCTATCAAAGACGTTACCGATATTAATGCTAAAATCTGGGCTCCTCGATGGACTTTAGGTTTACAAAAAGATGATATAAAAACTATGCATAGTCAGAATAGAAAGGTATTTTGTTGGACAATGGATAGTGATGATTTTATTAAAAAATATATTAATGAAGGTGATTTTGACGGTATTTTAAGTAATTATCCAACCTTAGTTTCTTATCACCATTACCTCCGAAAATGAAATGAAGCAGAATTTATATATTTTATTTTTATGTTTTTTGAGTAACCTTTTGATTGCTCAAGACAACTGGAATACTCGTGATAGCGTAGCTCGTGGTCTGAGTATAACGTTGGGAACAGGCATGAGTCATTATATCAATACTTTGAA
Organism: Cytophagales bacterium; assembly: GCA_031424875.1. GTDB lineage: Bacteria > Bacteroidota > Bacteroidia > Cytophagales > Spirosomataceae > Arcicella. Next base: position 7,108 of record JANPIG010000535.1, on the reverse strand, counting down.
ACCTGACCCCAATAGAAGTGGTTTACGACAAAATTTTCCTTGTTCTTCTTTAAGATTTATGTGGGAACCTGAACATCGTTTGAGTTTAGGAATTGAAACGGGATATTATAAGGTTTACGAAGTTCAACTAACTGAAAATAAGCAAGTTAATACTGCCAGTCTCTCTGTAGTGCCTATATTATTTGTGGTACAAATGCGAGTTTTTAAACGCTTTTATACATCTGTTGCCACGGGAATTTCATTTCACCGTTCATTTGTAAATGCTTTAGGAAATCAATCAGAAAGTGAAACGATGGGGTTTTCTAACCTTCAATTTACAGCAGGATATATCTATCCTATTACAAAGCAATTTGGGGTAGGATTGGAAGCAAAGTTTTTGAGTGAAAACAAAACGGAAGATATGATTATGTCTTTTGAAGCCGTGGCTCGGTATCAATTCAAAAGGCGATTTAGGCGGGTTAGAGCTGATTTATAATTCAATAACCCTTGTAAGCAGTAAAAAATTCTTACAAGGGTTATCATGGATTTTTACTTCAAAAATCCCTTCAAAATTCCAATTTCCGCCATAGGATTTGCTCTTTCGTAGAGAATTCTATACACAGCATCAATAATGGGCATTTCTACATCATGGATTTCGTTGATTTTATGAATACTTTTCACGGCATAATATCCTTCTGCCACCATATTCATTTCTATTTGTGCCGATTTCACAGAATACCCTCTGCCAATCATATTTCCGAAAGTTCTATTTCTGGAAAATTGCGAATATGCCGTAACTAAAAGGTCTCCTAAGTAACCCGAACTGTGTAAATCTCGATTGCTTTGCGGATAAACAATATCTAAAAATCTCTTGATTTCTTGCATGGCATTGGACACCATAACGGCTTGAAAATTATCGCCAAAACCTAATCCATGCGTGATTCCGCATGCCATTGCCACGATATTTTTGATAACGGCACAATATTCAACACCATATAAATCAGCAACGGGATTTGCTTGAATATAGCGGCAAGTCATCAGATTTGAGAACTCTTGGGCTAAATTCATATTGGGTGAGCCAATGGTGAGGTAAGACTGTTTTTCCTGAGCAACTTCCTCCGCATGACAAGGGCCTGCAATGACGCACATCTGGGTAATAGGTACGCCAAAGACTTTTTCCATCCAATCCGTTACCAGCATATTTTCTTCTGGAATCATGCCCTTGATGGCGGAAACGACCTTTTTGCCCGCAAAATGATTACGAGTTAAGTTCTTCAAAGCATCAGGCACAAAGGCGGCTGGAACGGCAAGTATCACATAATCAACGCCTTGGAGGGCATCGTACATTTTGTAATACGCTTTCACTTTCCGTGGATTGAGGGGGGCATCCGTAAGATAACTCGGATTATGATTGTACTTTTTGATAAAATCAACATCCGTTTTGCGACGTAACCACCACTTGATTTTAACATTGTTTTCGGTCAAAATCTTAATAATAGCCGTAGCCCAACTACCACCACCCAATACTGCGATTTGGGTCGGGAGATTCTTTTTAAATGCTGGAATTTCTGTCATGGTGCAAAGGTAAGGAGTGTTAGTATTATTGTTACAAATCTAACAAAAAACTCCGCAAATTTGAGTTGCGGAGTTTTTTGTAGCACGGAAGTTCGTTCCGTGAAGCGGAGTCCGATTTATTTGTAGGCTTCACGTAACAGACTTCCGTGCTACATATTCCGTGCTACCTTACTTTCATCACCCCATTCATTATGCTCCAATGCCCTGGGAAGGTGCATACGTAGGGATAATCTCCTACTGTTTCAGGAGCGGTGAAAGTCAAGCGATAAGATGATCCCTCATTCACCAAAGGCGTTGCGGCAATGATTTGTGGTATATTTGGAATATAATTTTTCTGAATAGCATCTTTTTGCGTAATCATTTTATTGGCAGCTTTCCCAATGATTTCCAGCGACTTAGGTTTTCCAATGACCAAATTATGCTGCATCGCATCGGGGTTTTCAAAGATTAATTCTACCGTTTTCCCAGCAGTTACAGTGAATTCCTTTTTATCATAACTCATGGCTTCTTTGACTGATTTTATAACAATCGTAATTTTGTTTGGGTCTGCTACTTCGTCCGTTTTAATTTGCCACGCCGTCATCAAACGGTTCAATCTGTCTTTATTTTCCGAAACTAAATTCTTTTTCAGACTTACCAAAAATGCCTTATCGGATTCATTGACCGTAACTTTCCTTTTATAATTCCAGCCTTCGGTAATACCTCTCAATAGTGCTGATGCGGTTGTTTCTTCCATTTTTGGAAATTGCTTCAATAGTTGCACTACTGAATCTACTGATGAAACTGCCGAATAGCCTCTCATGGCTCTTTCAAGGGCATAATTGGTCATATTCTGGGGTGCGGAGAAGGTGATTTTTTGGGTAAAAGCATTGTTCTTTTCATCACTTTCTGCGATGGTATTTGCCTTGTCTAAGTCAACCGTTAGGGTATATTCTCCTGCCACATCCGAATTAAATCCAATATCGCCACTCCAAGGTCCGTTCGTATTTTTGGCGATGATTACGGTCTCTCCCGCAGGGATGCCAGTGTTGTGCGTGCGACTCACGACATCAATCTTTCTGCCCATTCCCGCAAAACGAATATCCAAAGGCACAACGATTCCTTTTTCTAAGGCAACACTACCCTGATTTTTTACCTCAATTTTCACATTAATGTTATCTCTCACTACTGGATTTGCAGGAGTAATAATTAATTTCGTAATCACTAAATCAGGTTTGTTTGAAGCTGTTACCACCGTTGTTTTTGCGGCTTCCTTCATCATCTTCGAGTGGTCGTGATGAGCGGGCATTTCATTGGTTTTTGCTTTTGGTAATGCAATATTTTGAGTAAGTTTTTGTACTAATTTTTTCAATAAAACTTGTTTATTACTCGTCAAAACACTGGCAAAAGCATCGGGCATCCAACGGTCATTTGTTTCAGTAGATTGTTCCAAACGGGTCATTAACGCTTTTTCAGATTCAGCGGTTAAAGGCATTTCTGAAAGGGCTAAAAGGGTATTTAAAACGACCAAAGGTTCTTTGTCATTCAAAAGATTATTTTGCAGTAACTCATTGACTGACTGAGTGTTACGGGGTAAAATCTGAACGGCATTTTTGCGTACACCCGCACATGGATGCGTTAGTGAGGCATATAAGGCTTGCTGAACATTTGGCTCATTCAAGACACCTAAACCTTCCAACGTTCTGAGAGCGTGAATAACGGTAGGATTAATTCCAATTTCATCCAACGATTGGTCTTTTGTCAATTCGATTAAGGCAGGAACAACGTCCTTTTGACCACGTTCAATCAATAATCTTTGGGCAGTAATTCGCCAAAATTGATTGTTATTTTTAAGGGCATTTACCAATTCTTGCGGATGGTCTTTACTCAAACTCAAAGGCGTGTAATTGGGGGCTTTGTTATAGCCGATTCTGTAAATTCTACCGTGCGTATAATCTCGTAAATCAGTTTCATAAGCATTGCCAACACCCATGTTAAATCCGCTTGGTTTTGGATTATGTTGAATGATAAAACTGTACCAATCCGCCACCCAAACTGCTCCATCGGGACCCACTTCCGCAAAGACGGGCGACACCCATTCGTCTGCCCCAGCCAAGAGATTAAAGCCCTCAACGTCTTGATAATCAGTACCATTTTTCTCCATTATGTTCTGGTGAACCACGTGTCCCGTTGGCTCACAAACGAAGGCGGTTTTGTTCCAATATTTCTTCGGGAAAGCCCTTGCGGTATAGAAATTATGCCCTGCGGCGGCAGTATATCCCCCAAAAACATCCACTTGCCGAACACGTGGCGTAATGGTCTTCATATCCTTGTGCGAATCCGTCCCACGACTACCATCATTTGAAATTGAACCATTCAAAATATTACGGTGCGGAATTGCCATATACCAACCGTGCGAGTTGTTGGCGGTTGAGCCGAAAACATCACCTGTTTCATTGAAAGAAAAGCCCCAAGTATTGTTGGAAGTTGAGGTAATGTGTTCAAAATCAGAACCATCGGCTTTAAATCTAAAAAAACCTTGTCCAAAATTTATGGTATCTTTTTGAGCAAATTTTGCCTTAATTCCCGAATAGCCAACGCATCCCCAGATCCAATTATCGAAGCCATAGTGTAGGTTTGATGGCCCTGCGTGGGTATCGCCCGTACCGAATCCTGAGAACAAAATTTTCTTTTCATCTGCCTTATCATCCCCATCATTATCCTTCAAAAATAACATATTTGGTGCTTGCGAAACGATAAGTCCGCCATTGGCAAAAACCATTCCTGTGGGGATGCTCAGACCCTCGGCAAAACGGGTGAACTTGTCGGCTTTGCCGTCCTTATTGGTATCTTCACAAAGCAAAATATAGTCACTTCCGCCCGTCTCTTTTCGTTCATTTGGATAGTCTTTTGTTATCAATACATACAACCTTCCCTTTTCGTCCCAAGCCATGGCAATCGGGTGCATTACGTTGGGTTCGGAAGCGAAAACTTCCAAGTTAAAATCAACGGGAATTTGCATCAGTTTCACCGATTCTTCGGGCGAAAGGGGCAATTGTTGCACCTGTGGATCAGGACGTTTTTCGTAATTGGGTAATTTGGCATCTCTAAAAACCAAAGGCTGCGGATTGAGTGCCGCATGAGCCACACGTGCTTGGTCGTCCACCGCCCAAATGATGGCATTTTCTAAGAGTTTATGAAAATCTGGATTCTCCCAAGCCTGTTCATCGTGTCCGAAAGCGGTATAAAAAACTCTGCCTTTTCCATAATTTCGTGTCCATGTATAAGGTTCAGTTTTGGTTTCAGGACGGTCTTTTGTTTGGTCAGCTTTGATTTCACGATTCATCAAAACATTATTATCCGTTTGCAATTTGCTGTGTAAATACGTTTCGTCAAAAGACTTTAATTTTGTTAAGCCATTCATTATCTGATGGTTAGGCTGAACAATATTGGCAGAAATCGTATCGGTAGTATGTTTCCAGAATTGCCCGCCCACCATTTTTACGTATTCGGGTGAATTTCTAAAACAGAAAGAAGCACAATGAATCGGAAGAATTCCTTTGCCCGAAGCCACGTAAGCCAAAAGGGCTGTTTCGGCTTGGGGCGTAATGTTGTCCCAGTTGGCATAAATCATTAAGGCATCAAATCGGTTAAGATTTTCCAGATTGATGTCTTCTAATTTATCGGTATAAGTGAAATTGATGCCCTTATTTCCCAAAGCCGACATGATAGAAGGCAATCTTTCCACAGGTTTATGATGCCCATTATCACCCAAAAACAAAACCTCCAATCGGCGTGGTTTTGGTGCATTTTGAGCAAACGTTGCGATGGAAAAGAGAGTTAGAATAAGGATGATGATGGGGTTTTTCATATTTTTTTATATCTTTATACCTAAATTATTTATTTTAAAAATCATGAATGCAACAGCTCAAAAATTAGAGTTAATTCAATGGATTAGTAATCTTGATGATATTCGTTTATTGAATGAAGTAGTAGCATTTCGTAAACGCAATCAATCTAAAACGCAATCACCAAAACGTTTTTTTGGTTGTGGGAAAGGCGTTTTTGGAGAAATTGCAGAGGATTTTAATGAACCACTTGATATATTTGACGATTATAAACCATGAATTCTTACCTAATTGATACTCATGTACTTCTTTGGTACATTGAGGGTAATCCACGATTATCCTCAAAAATAATTTCACTTCTTGATAATCCTACCAATACTGTTTACGTGAGTAAGGTTAGTTTATGGGAAATCACTATTAAGATTTCTATTGGTAAACTTTCTATCAATATTCCATTTGAAACACTGGAAGATTTTTTAGAAGAAAAAGATTTTATACCCTTAGAATTTGATATATCAGATTTGACCGTTTTAAAGAATCTTCCTTTTCATCATTCTGACCCTTTCGACCGATTAATTATCTCACAAGCTATCAATAACGATTTCTGTTTAATTTCAGATGATTCAAAATTTGCCCCTTATTCTGTTCAATTAATAGAAGCAAAATAATGAGACAACCCCCTAAAATTCAGGCAAATAAATAATCTCCCCACCTTTCATCGCTGATTCATGAGCCAAAATTCCAACACTTGTCCAATTGGCAGATTGTACGGCATTCGGGAATGGGTCACGGTCTTCAATTAGTGCCATCACAAACTCGTGGGCAAGGTGTGGATGCGAGCCTCCGTGTCCTCCGCCTTGGGCAAAACTTAAATGGGTATTATCGTCAGAATCATAAACGCCTTTGCCCGTAAAAGATTGAATTTCTTTGGGTAAATAATGGGCATAATCAGGCACTTTTACCTTCTCTGGAATTTCTGGTTCGGGCTTTTTGGCGGTATGAATTACGTGTTCTTCGTCTTCAATCAAAGTCCATTCAAAGGATTTTTTTGAACCATACACCTCAAAACTTTCACGGTATTGGCGAGCCACATCAAACAGTGAACGATAGACATAAGCACTCAAATCTGAATCTTTAAATTTGATATGGGCTGACTCCACCGCAAAGGGTGAATTATGGATTTTTACAAGGTCTTCACTGATTCTACCCGACCCAAAACAGGACACATATTCCGCCTGTAATTTCAATAAACCTGCCACTGGACCCACGCAATGCGTAGCGTAGTGCATCGGAGGAAGCCCAGGCCAATAGTCGGGCCAGCCCTCCATATCTTGCTGATGCGATGCCTTTAGAAATTGAACTTTACCAAGTTCGCCTTTTTCGTAAAGTTCTTTCACAAACAGAAATTCACGGGCGTAAACCACCGTTTCCATCATCATATACTTTTTGCCCGTTGCTCTGCAAGCATCCACAATTTTCTGACAATCTTCTACGGTTGTCGCCATCGGAACGGTACACGCTACGTGCTTGCCAGCGTAAAGTGCTTTCAAACTTTGCTCAGCATGATTCGGAATTGGCGAGTTGATGTGAACGGCATCAATATTTGGGTCTTTCAACAATTCATCATAATCAGAATACCGTTTTTCAATGTTGAATTCATCGCCAATGGCATTCAATTTTTCTACATTACGCTGACAAATAGCGTACATATTGGTATGCGGATGACG
>JANPIG010000534.1:0-2515 GCA_031424875.1 Cytophagales bacterium | reverse complement strand
CCATTGGTAAATTTAACAACGCTAAATATTTCAGATATAAAATGGCTTCTACTTCTGATGTATTAGATGTGTGTGAGGAAGTTAAAGATTTTTTATTAACTCAAGGATTTGATTTTTTAAAAAACTCAGAAAGTTTGCCTGTTCTACATGAAATCTATAACAAAACTCCCACTAAACCTTGCAAGTTTCTTTATAATCAAGTCCATCGTTGTTTTAAAGGAATTATTACTGCCAAACTGACTTATTCAGAAACTTTTTTAGATTTAGCCGATATTCATCGTGATACTTTGGTCAGAATTGGGGCAACTTCTGAGGAATTATTAACCTTTGAACGCTTATTGAGCTATTTATTGTATTTATCAGTAAATTAATAAAAATTATAGCCCTGTAATTTTGCCAATCCTCTACTTAGATGCTTTTTTGTATTACACAAAATTATAATTGACCTCCATCAAAAAAAGCCCCTCCGCTGGTACGGCCCTACCTGCTTTATTTCTGTTTTTTGAAAGTATAATTTTCTCAAAGTTCTCTATGGACAACCGCCCTGTCCCCACTTCTAATAACGTACCTACGATAGCCCTTACCATGCCACGCAAAAATCGATTGGCTTTGATATGAAATACCAACATTTCATTATTCTCGACTTGCCAGAATGCTTCTATTATCGTACAGTTAAAGGTATTAACTTCCGTTTTTATTTTACTAAAACACTCAAAATCAAGGTATTGAAACAATATTTGACACGCTTTATTCATTAAATCAATATTTAATTCTTGATTAAATTCATAGCATAAACCTCGTTGAAATGGATTCTTTAATTTTGAAATACGATATTCGTATTTGCGAGAAAGAGCTTCAAAGCGAGAATGATAATCATCTTTTACTGGAAAAACTTTTTTGATAGCAATGTCAAATGGTAGGATTTTATTTAATCGGTAAGTCAAATTTTCAGGATTAGAAAGTATTGTATTTGATTCAAAGTGGGCCATTTGTTGTACTGCATGAACTCCCGCATCCGTTCGACTACTACCCATGATTGAAGTAGGGATTTTCAATAAAATTGATAAGGCTTTTTCAATCTCAGCTTGGACTGTATTGGCATTTTCTTGGATTTGCCATCCGCAATAATTTGTACCCCGATATGAACATTCTATAAAATAACGCATGGTGATTGGTAATTAGTTATTAGTGATAAGTCTTTGTCTCTGCTTCTAGAAAAGAAATCCTCCCAAATTTCAACTTTATCATTTATGAAGATTAATAGTATAAAAATCCTTCAAAATAGAGTCAATTTTCAATTCCAGATACCAAAAAATAACTTTTCACATACATAATTGGGTTATACACTCTAAAACATTACCAAATGTTTAGAATATTCTTACATTTGCACCGAATACTTTTCTGTACAGATTAGTAATCAAATAATAGCAAGAAGCAATACAGCAAAAAAGCCAGATGTTTGTCTGGCTTTTTTCTTTTTCTTTACCCCATTCTTTACCACATAGGGAGGATAGAAAGGATAGGTTTTTTTGCAAAAAAAAATAGGGATTAATAGGATAAGGTTATTAGAAAAATTTGGGGACTAATTACCCAATCCCTAAAAGCCTAACGCATATTATGATAAACATTTTGTACGTCGTCATCTTCTTCTAAACGTTCTATTAATTTCTCGACATCTGCTACTTGCTCTTCAGTTAATTCTTTGGTGTCGTTTGGAATACGTTCAAAATCAGCACCTTGCAATTCATAGCCCTTTTCTTCCAAATATTTTTGCAGTGAACCGAAAGCCGTAAACTCACCGTAAATATTTACTTGATTGGTTTCTAAATCCAAGAAAACTTCTTCTGCACCGTAATCTATAAGTTCAAATTCTAATTCTTCTACATCAATATCTTCAGTTTTGGCAATTTTGAAAACACATTTACGGTCAAATATAAAATCCAACATACCAGTTGTTCCTACTGCTCCCCCACATTTCGTGAAATGGCTACGAATATTAGCGATGCTTCGGTTAGTATTGTCGGTAGTACATTCTACTAAAATCGCAACGCCATGAGCAGCATATCCTTCGTAAACAATCTCTTTATAGTCTTCTTGATCTTTTGAGGAGGCTTTTTTGATGGCACGTTCCACATTGTCTTTGGGCATATTCACCGCTTTGGCGTTTTGAATAATTGCTCTCAAACGTGAATTTGAATGAGGGTCTGGTCCGCCCGCTTTCACGGCTATTACGATGTCTTTACCGATTTTGGTAAAGGTTTTCGCCATCATCCCCCATCTTTTAAATTTTCTTGCCTTTCTAAATTCAAATGCTCTTCCCATTGGTTGGTTATTAGTTATCTGTTAGTAGTGATTAATAAATAGCATATAATCATCTAACAATCAGCAACATAAAATATTTTAGTTTGAAATTATTTATATCCTTTAATTATATTTTTTAGTTTTTCACAAAGGTAAAGATTTATCCTTTTTTTCGCAAAAAGTAAAACAAAAAGCCCATTAAAAAATGGGCTTT
>JANPIG010000533.1:0-2847 GCA_031424875.1 Cytophagales bacterium | reverse complement strand
TTAATACAATACCAAAGTGTTCCAGTAATTAACAATAGAATATAGAAACTTGGCGTCTTTATCGCATCTTTCAACGTGATACTTGAAGAATTATTTCTTGAATCTGTAGTGTTATTTTCATTTTCAACATTGTTACGAATGAAAATCCATGGCAAGATTAAGAGGGCAACCATCGCAAATGACATACTCCATTCTGCTTCTCTCCAACCTTTTAAACCAATTAATCCCCCTGCCCATTTGTTAAAAATAACTGCTCCTAAACTGGAAGCATTCAAAAAAAATCCCACTGCAAAACCTCTATATTTCGAGAACCATTTATTAATCAAATACATACTGGTCAAAATTCCTCCGAAACACAAAAACACTGCATAAAGAGCATAGAACAACTTTAATTCATTAAACGACGAATTTTCGAGAAACCCAACAACAAACCAGAAAGCCCAATCACCCCAATTAACATCATGATTTTCGGATTCCATTTATCCAACATAAAACCAAAAACAGGAGATAAAAAAGCCACTAAAACTAACATAATTGTAGGAGCTTGTTGGATTTGTCCTTTGGCTAACTTAAACTCAGCCGTCAGCGAAGGATACCAAAGAGGAAGGGTGTTGAATCCAAAACCATTACTGGCAAAATAAATAAAAAAAAGGGCAATCAAGACGATCCAAGCATAATTTATATTTTTCATGTGGTATTCCAGTAATGTATAAATTTTTATGATTCAATCAAAAACGGTCGCCGTTTTTCTAAAGAACGACGACCGTAAGAGTAATTCCTATTTTCCTTCCAATACAATCGCTTGTATCTGTTGTTGTTTCACCAACTCATTAAATTCAGGAACTTTTTTGTCTTTGATTTCATTAAATTTAGCTAAAACTTTATCAATTTTTACTGCCAAATCTTCATAAACGGCATAGTGTTGTTTGTTGGGCTTTCCAAATCCATTTGACATAACATAACTGGCAACACCAGCCATTTTATCATTCAGTCTAATTGGATAAGCCAAAACATCTTGTGGAGCTTTTGCCTTAGTTTGCATCAAAGCATTTTCAATTGTATCCAAAGAATCTACCATGGGCTGAGAGACTTTTTTCAGTTTAGCGACCAACGCAGTATCTTTTATGGAAGACAAATAACTACCCACAGATGTCTTAATTTTCTTAATCTGATTAATCGTTTTATGACACTCCGAAACCTTTTTATTAACTTTTTGAACCAATTCAAATTGTGCTATATAATCATCTTCGGTAACTTTTAAGCGGGGGTCTTTTTTGATTTCAAAATCTTGTTCTGCTATCATTTTTTTGTCCTCAATTAATCTCACTTTATACATACCAGGTGTAGCAGTTGCACCTGCTATACTTCCGGCCCACATTACGTTTGTTCCTTCTACTTCAACGGCATCAGGGTAACTGAAATTCCAAATAAAATTATTCATTCCAACATTGGCTGGAATTGCCCCAGGTTTGGGCTGTTTTGTATCTTCAAAAAAGTCCTTTGAAACTTTAATTGCTTCCCCCTTTTTGTCTTTTATATTAGAATATGTAATGATTGTATCGCCTTTTTCAGTTAAAAATTGTAATTTCAATTCCTTGCTTGGTTTGTTGGCTAAATAATATCTAATCTGAACGCCAAAAGGTACATTTTCACCGGCATCCGCATCTGGGCGGCTTGGTCTTGCACCGCCATTCATTAAATAAGAAGGGCGAGGTTTATATAAATGTGCTTCAGTTTTTACTTTTCCATCCATAATCTCGTAAAGTGGCGTTATATCATCCAAAATCCAGAAAGAACGTCCGTGAGTTGCCACCACTATATCTTTTTCACGTTTATGAATCTGTAAATCACGAATTGGTGTTTGGGGTAGATTCAATTGCAACTTTTGCCACGAGTCGCCATCATTGAAAGATACATAAATGCCACGTTCTGTTCCAGCATATAATAAACCTTTTTTATTGGGGTCTTCTCTAACTACTCTGCAATATTCATCCGCAGGAATTCCATTGGTGATTTTCGTCCATGTTTTGCCATAATCACTTGTCTTAAAAAGGTACGGTTTTCTGTCGCCAAACATGTATTTTGTAGCCGCCAAATATGCTTTTCCTTTGTCAAATTCAGAAGGAGAAATCAAGTTCATTAAAGTAAAATCTGGCAATTGGCTCGTTGGCAATGAAACGTTTTCCCAGTTTTTTCCCCCATCTTTTGAAACATGAACCAAGCCATCATCTGACCCTGTCCAATAATTCCCTTTTTCGATGGGCGACTCTGCAAAAGTAAAAATTGTTCCATAAATCTCTGCTCCGGTCATATCTTTTGTAATCGGTCCACCCGTTTCACCCAACGTTTTTGGATCGTGTCGAGTCAAATCTGGCGAAATAGTTTCCCAAGAGTATCCTGCGTTGTTAGTTACATGTACATAATTAGAAGTAATAAACAATTCCTTCGGATTGTGTGGTGAAAAAACAATGGGATAAGTCCACTGAAAACGGTATTTCATGGCATCGGCACCATCACCGAGATATTGAACCGGATGGGGTGACACCTCTTGCATCTGACCTGTTTTGGCGTTAAATCTATCCAATTGACCCATATAATTACCGCCGTAAATAATATCCGAATTAGTCGGGTCGCTGACCACGTAACCACTTTCGCCACCGGCAACTACCTGCCAATCTTGTCGATTTATGGCAAATATATTAGTGTTACGGCTTGAAATGCGGATAGAAGAATTGTCTTGTTGTGCGCCATAGAGGTGATAAGGAAAGTCATTGTCCACCGAAATATGGTAAAACTGGCACGTCGGAATATCTAATTCCGTAAAAGTTTGACCCTGATTATAAGTCA
>JANPIG010000532.1:0-4558 GCA_031424875.1 Cytophagales bacterium | reverse complement strand
GCCATTTTTATCAACGCTGGCAAATTGGGTCTATATGCCTCCCGCATCCACATGGCAAACCAATGATGTTGGTCTTGGTCTTCCTCAGTAGTCATTGATAAAGCTTTTGCCAAATTTCCTTCCGACAGATACGCAATTTGTTTGGCTCTTTCTAAACCAATGTGCTGTTTTTCAATAAGATATGAGGCAATATTTTCATCCGTAAAACTTGGAATTACGATTCGCTGGGTTCTGGATAAAATGGTGGTTAGCAGGCGGTTAGTATCATTACAGACCAAAATAAACAAAGTCTTAGCGGGGGGTTCTTCCAAGACTTTTAACAATGAGTTTGCCGACTCAATGTTCATTAATTCGGGTTGCCAAATTATCAAGATTTTATACTCCGCTTCAAAGGCTTTCAGTGATATTTTTTGAATAATATTATGCCCTTCTTTAATTGGAATAATACCTTGCTTATTGCCCGTGATACCCGTAAAATCCAACCAATCCGTTAGGCTTCGATAAGGGCTATAAATCAAAAACTTTCGCCACGTGGGTAACAACTCCAAAATTGTTTCCTTAGCACTGGGTGTTGGGAAAATATGATGAATATCAGGGTGAATCATTTTTGCCATCTTCGCACATGAGGCACATTGTCCGCAAGCATCCGTTGGCTGTTTATCCTCACAATTGATATATGTGGAATAAGCCCAAGCCAAAGCCAAATTAGCACTCCCCACGCCCCCATGAAACAATTGTGCATGAGCCACATGATTTGCCTCCACTGAGCGAATGAGCGTACTTTTAAGCGTGTCTAAACCAGGAATATCTTTAAATAGCATATTTGCGGATTGGGATTGGGGTGTAAAATTACATAAAAACCACACTGATAAACAACAAAAACGCCACAGATTAATAATCTGGGGCGTTTATGCATATAGATAATAGCAAGGAATTCAATATTTTTTATTACTTGATGGTGAATGAACCCGTTCCAATTTTGAAACCTTCTGAGTACAATTCAACATTATAAGTTCCTGGACGGTAAGCAGTACCACGAGCATAAAGCATTTCTACGTTTTGGTCATTGTTTGTATAAGCAACTGTTCCTTTTGTAGTATATGCCATTTCTTTCCCATCATAGTTAAATACACTTGAACCTGTTGCAGAGTCAGTAATTACTGCTCCATCAGCATCCATAATACGTACCATGATTTCTTTGTTCTCTTGCTCAGTGATAGCATTTGAAGGCAATGTAAAAGCTAATTTTAATTGATCAACTTTCTTTGCACGATACTTTCCACCATCTTTAACTTTACCTTTTGAAGTAACTGCATACACTTGTAAGTTTTGTGCTTTCAACTGAGCGCCTGTTCTTACTTTCTTTGTCAATTCTTCATTCTTAGTACTATAGTCTGCTACGGTTTGATTTAACTTCTCTTTCTCAGTTTTCAAACCAGTATTTTCTTCAATAAAAGTTTGCTTCTCTTGAACCAAAACTTCTTTCTCTTTACCTAACGTCACTGTTTGAGCTGTTAAGTTCTCATTTTCAGTCTTCAATTGAGCAATAACGGCATCTTTTTCAGACAATAAAGCTACGTATTCATTGATTTTAGCATCATATTGTTTTTGGTTAAAGAACTTAGCATTTTTCAATGACTTCTTATCTTTCTCCAATTGGTCTTTGGCAGCTACTAATTCATCAACACGTCCGCCCAGGGATTGAATTTCTGCAATTTTAGCATCCAATTGAACACCTACTGAATCCAAACGTGATTTTGTAGTTGCCAACTGCTCTACTTTCTGACTAATTACTTGTTCTTGATTGGTGTTTGTCTTTTTTGAATCATATAGTAAGTATCCTAAGAATCCAATAAAAAGCATTGCCACAGCCAAAGCTGCTTTCAAAATGCCACTACCATTGTTGTTGTTATTTTGTGTCGTTTCCATTTTTTACTTGTTTTGGGTTTGAAATTTTACTGTACTGTTTAGGTAAGTTTTCTCGTCAAAATATTTAGTGTTTTTTTATTATATATTTTTTTGTTGATGTAAAATTAACGCACATAATACATATTTCATATAGCCCCACATAAAGAGGGTTGAGATAGCACAATTTTATATTTTATAATAATCTGAAAATCAGATACTTAACAATAAATAATCAAAATATATCACTATATCATGTGATTGTTTTACTTTAAAAATAACCACATAAATAGGATAGAAAAAATAGATTTTAAGAATATTATTATACTTTACCTTTTTTGCACACCTTTTTATGCAACCTATATACTCTTTTAAAATTCCCTTTTCATTTACCTTTTTTCCTATCATTTCTATATTATTTATGTCATTAAATAACTTTTTTATTCATCTTCTTTTATATCATTTCTATCTTACTTATGTAATTTTAAAAAAAATTAAACAATATTCTACAACAAATACTTTACTACGCAGGTGCTATTCCATCATTAACCAATGTTAAATAATGACTAATCTTTCTCCAAATACGAACTGCGATACTTTTAAAGACTACACATCGGTTATGCCTTTATTGTCTGCTTACGAATTTATAAATATTGCTCGGAATGAAAATTCAGAGTATGAGGCTTTGGAGGTCTTTGCTCGGGAGAAAGATTGGTCTATTGATTTGAATAAAATGAAACGGTTTCTTCAAAATCGCAAGAATACTATTGTAATTACCTGCGAAAAAGAGAAAATTGAATGGATTAGTAAAGGTTTTACTCGTATGACAGGTTATGGTTTTGAAGAAGCAGTTGGCAATTCTCCTAAGTTTTTGCAGGGAAAAGATACTTCTTCTGAAACTCGTGGGTTGATTAGAAATAAATTAAATAAGCAAGAAAAGTTTTCTGGCAAGGTTATCAATTATCGAAAAAACGGAGAACGTTATATTTGTAAGGTTGATATTTTACCCGTTTTCAGTAACCAAAATAAATTGGTAAATTTTGTGGCCTTAGAACACGAGGTCGAAGCATAAAAATCTCTTCCGAGCGTCGGTCGCTTCTGTTATGTGAAATTGTAGTGCAGATATATTATAATCACACAGAAAGTATCCTGTGTGATTTTTTTTTGATGTCAGAGGTTACGCACCCCATTCTAAATCTGATACGGTTGGGTTCTCAAACCAGAGTTTACTTTACTCTCATAACTCATTTCCTCTTAAACTCCACCTCACCGCTTTCTGGGAAATTAGCTATCACTCGATCAATATCCCCTTTTTGATTGGTGGGGAAATTAAACATTACTCCTTCTAAAATATCTGCTCCTTCAAAGAAATCGTAGTGAAAGTGATTTAAATCAAACTGTTTATTATGAAATACGCCTCGAAGTCCCTTATCGGTCTTGAAAATCTGTAAAGTTCCGTAGGCAAGATGTTCGTAAACGCCCGTATAATAATCAATTCCATGCGACATCATAGCTGCCATTTTACGGGTAGCATTATGTTCTTTTTTGGCTTTTTCTTCCTCAAACTGAGCATCATTTCTTTCCTTAACATAACGCTCATTCCAATCTATTACATTCATATTCAGCAAGTTATCTACAATGTAATTGGTAATAATATTTACGGCATAACGTTGGGCGGCATCGGTATTGGTTATTACAAAGATTCCTAAATTATTATTTGGGAAAACCGTCATCAGCGACCGAAAACCATCAATAGAGCCACTATGTTGGCGGCGTTGTTGTCCACGATAACTATTCATTACCCAGCCCATCCCATAAGTTGAAAAGCCCAATTCTGGATATTTTGCCGTGGCAGGAAGTACAATTTGCAAAGGCGTATGATTTTCTCGAAGATTTTTCTCTGATACAATCTGTTTGCCATTGAATTTGCCATTTTGTAATTGCATCAAAAGCCAATTAGTCATATCAATCATATTAGTTTTCATAGAACCCGCAGGTCCGATGGCATCTACATTACTACCAAAACCAACTTCCACATTGTGCTCCCTTTTGAAATCATAAGAAGTAGCATATTCGGGACTCTTAAAGTATTCTGGATAAGTCAAAACCGTGCTTTTCATGTCCAAGGGAATCAGGATTCTTTCTCGAACAAAGGCCTCCCAGGTCTTACCCGAAAGGCGTTCCACTAATACGCCTGCTGCCATATACATCAAATTATTATATTGGTAATGCGTATAAAGCGGATGTGTGGGCTTTAAGTATTTAAGATTATCAAAAAGCGACTTTCTATCGCTACTTGCCGATACCCACATATCATCATGATTGGGCAACCCTGTGCGGTGAGAAAGCAAATCACGAGCTGTTATTTTATTAGTTGCCTCTTGGTCATATAACTGAAAATCAGACATATAAGTCTTAACGGGCTTATCCCAATCCAATTTCCCTTCATCTGCTAAAATCCCCAAAGCTACTGCCGTAAATGATTTTGTACAAGAAGCAACGCCAAATAAAGTATTGACCGTAGCAGGTAGGTTTTTGGCAATATTTCGTTGTCCAAAAGCCGAAGAATAATAAGGTCTTCCGTCTTTTACAATCGTAATTCCACAGCCAGGAACTTTCCATTCTGCCATTGTTTGTAATACAAAAGCATTGA
>JANPIG010000531.1:0-4680 GCA_031424875.1 Cytophagales bacterium | reverse complement strand
GATTTGTCGGAAATAAACGAAGCCTTGAACCAACATGACCAAGCCTTGCGGTATTATCGGCAAGCCATCACGGTGCAAGACAGTTCGCAGAAAGCTCAAAAGATTAATGATTTGGGTGAAATTCAGAAGCGTTTTGAACTGGAACGAATGAAAATCAAGTTTGATAATGATAAAAATTTAGCCCAAAAACAAGCAGATGCCATCCAGCGAACCAATCAAATAAAATTGCTTTTGGCTCAAAATGAAAAACAGAAATTAGTCCAAAAAGGATTGGAATTATCTCAAGAAAATTTGCAGAAAGATATTAAAATTACCTCCATTAATCAGAAGAAAAATCAAGAGATTAAACAATTGAAAATCAATGAATTAGCTAAGAATTTATTATTAGAAAATGAAAAACAAAAAACCCTTTTGTTGATAGTTTTATTGGTTTCGGCAATGAGTATTCTAGCAGTTGGTTATAGTGTTTTTCTTCGGAATAAAAACAAAGAATTAATCAATAAAAATAATGAAATTCAAGAGGCATTACTGAAAGGACAAACCATTGAACGCAAGCGGGTTGCTTCCGAATTGCATGATAATGTAGGTTCGTTATTGTCGGCGGTGCGGGTGAGTTTATTGACCTTGAATCGGCAAAAACTCCCTACGCACGACCAAAAAGTTTTTGCTCAAATTCAATCAATGGTAGAGGGGGCTTGTAAAGAAGTACGCCTGATTTCACATAATCTTCTGCCCGAAGAATTGGAAAAGTATGGTTTGCAAATGGCTCTTGAAAAGATGTTTGAAAGACTTAATTTCTCTACCCGAATAGATTTTACGCTCAATACCAAAGGCTTAAAAGAAATGGAGGATAATAAGGTGGTTATCAACAAAAAAGCCTCTTTTCATATTTATTCCATTTGTTTGGAGTTAATCAACAACATTCTAAAACATTCACAAGCCAGCGATGCGGCATTGACTTTCAGAAAAAATGGCGAAATGATTGAGTTATTTATGCGAGATAATGGCGTGGGACTCAGCGAAGAACAGCAGGAATATGGTTTTAAAAATATCAGAGAAAGGGTTGAGGCTTTGAAAGGAAAATTGAATATTTTATCTGAAAAAGAGGAGGGGAGTCGTATTCAAATCAGTATTCCCATTAATCAACCAGTTTATGCCTCATTGCAAACTTAATGAGACCGACCACGTTTTTCATGTCCAATTTCTTCATCAAACTTTTGCGGTGACTCTCAATGGTGTTCACACTCACAAACAATTTATCCGCAATTTCATTGGTAGAAAATTCCATCGCAATCAATTTCAAAACTTCAATTTCACGAGAAGAAATTTGAGACAACTCACTGTTAATCAATTTGTTATCATGATTAGTGGTGATAATTTTCAACACTTTTTCAGAATAATAAGGCAATTTTTGATACAGTTTTCGGATGGCTTCTTCCAGTTCAGCTCGGTCAGTATCTTTCAATAAATACCCCGAAGCCCCAGCGGCAATGGCTTGTCTGATTTTATGCGGTTCATCGTCAATAGTCAGAATTAATACTCGAACCTCGGGAAAATGTTGATGGATTTTAGTAGTGAGTTCAATGCCATTCATTTCGGGCATTTGGAGGTCGGACAGCACCATGTCAGCTGGATTATTTTCCAAGAAATCCAAAACTTCTTGTCCACGTTTAAAAACCGTGATGTTTTGCACATCGGGCATTTGGATTAATAAGGAGTAAAGTGATTGACCAAAAAGATGATGGTCATCTACCAAAATTATTCGCATTTGTTCATTTTATGGTTCGTATTGCTAATGTAAGAATATTTTTCTTGTTTACGCAAAAAAGACACAGTTTCCCGTGTCTTTTTTACATAATTTCCTAAATTCAAAACACCTATACCTTCATCACCCACCCCCGTGTATCAGCAATTTTTCCAGTCTTAATACCATCAATTTCTTTGAAAACTTTCATCGAAAAAGAATCCTCTGTACGGTCTGGTAATTCATAATCCACACCGTCATAACCAATGGTTTTGATGGGAGCAATCACGGCGGCGGTTCCCGCTCCAAATGCCTCTTGAACCTTTCCAGAAGTGATTCCTTCGGTTAATTCTTTAATGGACAAGGCTCTTTCTTCCACTTTCATCCCCCAATCACGAGCCACTTGCAAGATAGATTTACGAGTAACGCCATCCAAAATAGTGTCGCCAGTAGGTGCTGTTACCAACGCCCCATCAATGATAAACAATAGGTTCATCGTACCAGCCTCCTCTACGTATTTATGTTCAGAAGCATCCGTCCAAACAATTTGGTCGTAACCAGCATCAACGGCTAATTTTGTGGGGTATAAAGACCCACCATAATTTCCTGCATTCTTAGAAAAACCTACACCTCCGTGAGCTGCACGTATGTATTGCGTTTCCACTCGCACTCTGATGGGCTTCGTATAATACGCCCCAACTGGGCAAGTAAAAATCATAAACTTATAAGTCTTTGACGGACTAACCCCCACAAATTCATCCGTAGAAAACATAAAAGGACGAATATACATCGAATAACCTTCTTTAGCAGGAATCCAAGCGGCATCCAAACGGAGCAACTCTGAAAGTCCTTCCATAAAAATATCTTCTGGTACTTCAGGCATACACATCCTGAAAGCAGACTTGTTCAAACGCTTCCAGTTTTCTTCTGGGCGGAAAACAAAAATTTCTCCATCGGTATTTTTATAAGCCTTCATGCCTTCAAAAATCGCCTGTCCATAATGCAAAGACATCATAGCGGGCGAGTAGGAGATAGGTCCGAAAGGCACAATTTGTGGCGTTTGCCATTCGCCATCTTTGTAATCAACGGACAACATGTGGTCGGCGAAAGAACGCCCAAAAATAAGGTTGTTAAAATCAACCGCATCAATTCTCGATTTCTCAATCGGATGAACATCAATTTGAATGGTATCTGTCATGGTTTTCAGTTAACAGATAATAGTTAATAATTAATAGTTAAAAGAGACTTAATTTATTATATCTAATAATGACTTTTAACTAAAATTTTTAAAATAACTGTTAATTATTAATTGTTCACTATTAATTATTTAAACCCTCGGTTTCCAAGCGTTTTCTTCTATGTTTAAATCTTTTGCCATCATTCGGCACAATACAAAAAGGTAATCTGAAAGTCTATTTAAATATCTGATTACCAATTCATTAACTTCTGATTCCAATGAAAGGCGGAGCACAATTCTTTCGGCTCTCCGACAAACTGTTCGAGCCACGTGTCCAAACGAAATGGATTGATGTCCACCGGGCAAAATGAAAAAACGCATCGGTTCAAGGTTGGTATCCATGTCGTCCATCGCTTTTTCCAAAAGTTCAATATCGCTTTCGTGGAGGTCTGGAATACGTTTTTGGGTCTGTTCAGGTTCTGATGCCAAAATTGAACCAATCGTAAAAAGTCTGTCTTGAATTTCCTTTAAAATTTCTTTTCTGTCAATATTAACCACTTGGTCACGCACTAAGCCTACGTAAGAATTCAGTTCATCTACCGTGCCGTAAGCCTCAATTCTGAGTTCAGTTTTTGAAACTCTTGTGCCTCCCACTAAAGAAGTTTGCCCTTTATCGCCAGTTTTGGTATATATTTTCACTCCTTTTTCGGTAAATGGTTCACGGTAAAAGGTGAACGGTTTACTACGATATATTTACGTGAATAAACTACCGTTCATCGTTCACCTTTTACCGTGTACCTTGATTTCACAAAGCTACATTTTTTTTAGAAAATAAAAATGCAAATTCAAAAAAAATAATTGTTATGACAACTAATTTTTTAAAATAGGTAAATAATTTCGGTTCTACGACATTCTTTGTGGACACAGAGTCTCACATAGTTTTTTCACAGAGTTAAAAGAGTATTTTTTTAGTGTGACTCTTTGAAAAACTCAGAGAAACTCTGTAATCACAAAATTTATTGGAGAAACATTATTTCTCAATATTTTACCTATATTTAACTTTAAATTTTAAATTATCAACCCCATGAAAAAAATATTCCTTCTATGGTTAATCTTAGCTAATATAGGCATTTATGCTAAACCCAAACCTCGTAAAATTGTTTTGGACGAAGTAACGCTCCGAAAAAAAGCGGATATGTTAGCTCACAAATTCATCATTGTGGATGGTCACGTGGATTTGCCCTATCGCTTGCATCATAAAATGGAGGATGTTTCTGTGCAAACCAAAGGCGGAGATTTTGATTATGTCAGGGCTAAACAAGGAGGTTTGTCTGCCCCTTTTATGTCCATTTATGTCCCTGCGGATTTGCAGAAAAAGAAAGGCTTTTCAAAGGCTTTGGCGGATTCGCTGATTGATTTGGTGGAGACTTTGACCAAACAATATCCCGATAAATTTGCCTTAGCCAAAAGCCCCGACGATATTGAAAGGAACTTCAAAAAAGGCTTAATTTCCTTTCCGATGGGCATGGAAAATGGCTCGCCAGTTGAAAGTAATTTAGCCAATCTCAAACACTTTTTCGACCGTGGCGTTCGCTACATTACCCTTTGTCATGGCGAAGATAATTTCATTTGTGATACCTCTTATGATACCACAAACACTTGGCGAGGACTCAGTCCCATTGGTCGGCAGGTTGTTAGGGAAATGAACCGCTTGGGAATAATGCTCGACTGTTCGCATATTTCTGACGATACTTTTGAG
>JANPIG010000530.1:0-1750 GCA_031424875.1 Cytophagales bacterium | reverse complement strand
TACCCCCCCATTTTGAGGCAATTTCCTGCACGGCGTTATCTCTGGTAGATTGTCTTTCATAAATCAGGCTTTCCAACATAGATGATGGAATCATCAAAAGTAAAATTAATATTCCGATGGTAATGAGTTTGAGCATTACCGAACTTTTAACCCAATTGTTAAAGCGTTCAAAAAGCGATGGTTTTTCAGTTGTTTGCATGATGGTATTGGGATTGGATTATGGAAAAAAATTATTTTATATCAAATTCGAAACGACTCGGAAATGAAGGATATGGACTGAAAAGAACTTCAGTAATTTTTTTATTTTTATAAACATATTCAATCGAAACAGGTGATGAAGTATGAATGGTGCATCGTTCAAAAAACTTTCCATCCACCACAATTTCATCCCATTGTTCAGAATCATCGTCCCATTTGAGTTTTACATCTGTAATAATATCATCACGCTTGTTGATAAATTTTAATTCAGAAAGAGAGTCTAAGTAAATGGCTACAAAAAAGTATATCAGAGCTATCGGGATGTTTAGCATAATCCATTTAATAGTATTTAAAATTCCCTTCTGATTCTTGTGCCAAATCGCCATTAAAAATAGAATTATCAACCCTACTAGATTTAAGTAAAAAGCGATTGCTATGTAATAAAAGCCCACTTCAACATCTTCACTCTCCAAAAAAATAGCAAAATGAATCAGGATAGTTGTTCCAAAAACAAATGAAGCAATGGCTAAATATTTTCCAAGTTTAATCATAATACGGATTGATATTTTTTTCAAATTACTTTGAATTTCAAAGTTTAAATTTATTAAAAAAGCCTTTTAAAAAGACTCGGGTGAACGGTTCAAGATCGGGCGGCGTTCCGCAACCGTGCTACATACCCTTAATCAACGCCTCCAACGCATTTAAATGCTCTTGAAAAGCCTGTTTGCCTTCGTTGGTAGCTTGGAATGAAGTGTTTGGTCTTTTCCCAATGAAGGCTTTTCTTACTTGAATATATTTCTCTTTTTCCAATGCTGTAATGTGTGAGGCTAAATTGCCATCGGTAACGTTTAGAGTGTCTTTCAAATCGCCAAAGTCCACCCAATCGTGTACCATCAGAATGGACATAATGCCCAATCTGACACGATTTTCAAAGGATTTATTTATGTCAGCGATTAAGTTTTTCATTTTTTGTTTACCGCAAGAACGCTATGACGCTAATTTTTAATGCATTACATTTTGTTAACTTTTCTATTGTTTTACGGCAAGGACGGGAGGACGCTACTAAATTTTCCTTCCGCCATAGCGTCCTTGCGTTAAAACTCTCAACTCTCATACTTCCGATACATAATCACGCCATACGCTATATGCAAAACGCCAAAGCCCAAAGCCCAGAAAAGCAAACCTATTCGCCATTCGTTCATTAAGCCGCAAGCCAAGCCTAAGACCACTTCTATATATCCCAAATATTTTACATCGTCATAGGTATATTTTGAAGCGTTGATTAATGCCAAACCGTAGAAAACTAAGGTGGCAGAATCTATCAAATGAGGGGCATGTTGCAACAATATCAAGCAGAAAAAACCGCCTGCCACTAAAGGAACAGCCATGTTTATTAATAATCTTTTGGAAGTATTATCCCATAGTTTCATCCCTTTTTTCTTAGCGTGGCGTGCTGAAAAAGAAGGCAAAAATTAAGGAGAACGTCAAAACCAAGATGCCATCAATCACGATAAAACGTAATAATGCCTCATTTTCCAAGAGGTTCAGGAAC
>JANPIG010000529.1:0-6331 GCA_031424875.1 Cytophagales bacterium | reverse complement strand
ACCAATCACTTAAAAATAATGTCAGAAAACACAAAACCAGTTCAAAAATCAGCTTTCCGTGAGTGGATTGATTCAATCGTTTTTGCGGTAGTTGCCGCCACTTTAATTCGTTTCTTCTTTTTTGAAGCCTATACAATTCCTACACCTTCAATGGAAAGTTCATTGATGGTAGGTGATTTCCTTTTTGTAAGTAAATTGCATTATGGAGTTCGTACTCCCCAAACACCTTTGCAAGTGCCTTTGACGCATCAGAAAATTTGGGGAACCGATATTCCTTCTTATTTGCGTTGGTTAGATTTACCCATTAAACGCTTGCCAGGTTTTTCGGAAGTTAAGCAAGGTGATGCCGTAGTTTTCAATGTACCAAATTATCTTCCAGATGGCGATGCACCCGTGGATTTACGAACTTATTATATCAAGAGATGTATTGGAACGCCAGGCAAAACCTTAGAAATTCGTGATACGCAAGTGTATATTGACGGAAAACCCATGGAAAATCCGAAGCGTATGCAGCATGAATATATCATAAAAGTAAAAGAGACTTTGACGGATGAGTTTTTTGCCAAATATGATATTACGAATGGTATAGATGCTACAGGACAAACCAACTCAAATTGGTATGAAGTTCAATTGACAAAATCTGATTCATCTATTGCGGGCTTACACGACTATATTGTGAATACATACGCAGAGAATATTGACGAAATTAAGAAGTTAAAAACTTTTGTGAGTGCAGAGATTGTAAAATCGCCAAAAGGTACACCTGATGGAGAAGATGGAGGTACAAATGATGCTGGCTCAACGCCAATGTCGGGTAAGTCCTACGTGTGGAATAAAGACAATTACGGACCAATTTGGATTCCGAAAGAGGGTGCAACTATTCAGTTAGATTCTCAAAATGTTGATAAATATAAGTATATCATCAAGTATTACGAAAATAATAAAAATGTAGTGGTTGATGGTTATAAAATTACGGTAGATGGTAAGACTATAACTTCATATACTTTCAAACAAGATTATTACTTCATGATGGGCGATAACCGCCATCATTCGGCTGATTCACGCTATTGGGGTTTCGTGCCAGCCAATCACGTAGTTGGAAAAGCAGTTTTTGTATGGATGTCACTTGATCCAAATAAGTCTTTTTTAAGCAAAATCAGGTGGAGTCGCTTGTTTAGATTTGTGGAATAAATTTTAAGGAGAAAGGGAGATAGGAGGAATGGAGACAGGAAAAAAACGAAAAGGGATATGATTTTTAAAATCATATCCCTTTTTTACATTTAATACACATTCTCCTGCCTCCATTTCTACTCTCTCCTTTTCTCCTGCCTTCATTCCTCCTTTTACTCGACATAAAGCACCAAACCTTTCAAATAACTTCCTTCTGGATGAAAGAAATTTACGGGGTGGTCGGCGGGTTGGGTTAGGTGATGCAATACTTTTACCTGTCTGCCCGCTTCCAAAGCCGCTGAAACTACGGTATTGTAAAATAATTCTCTATCCACCACCTGCGAACATGAGAAGGTAAACATAATTCCTCCCTTTGCTAATCTTTTGAATCCTTCGGTATTGAGTCTTTTGTAACCTTGCAAAGCATTATGACGAGTTGCAATATTCTTGGCATAAGCGGGTGGGTCAAGCACGATTAAGTCATAAAACTGGTCATTTGCTTTCAAATATTTCATCACATCTTCCGAATAGGATTCGTGGTTAAGTACTTGAAAATCATTGGCTTCTACATTTTGAGTAACTAAATCAATGGCTTTTTGCGAAACATCCACCGAATGCACTAAATTTGCCCCAGCACCCAAAGCATAAACTGAAAATCCCCCCGAATAACAGAAAGAATTTAATACTTTCTTGCCTTTTGAGAATTTCGCTAACAAAGCCCGATTGTCTCGTTGGTCAAGGAAAAAGCCCGTTTTCTGACCCGTTTCCCAATTTATCAAGAATTTATAACCATTTTCAGATACCTCATGCGGCACGAGACATTCTCCAAATAAATAACCATTCTGCACATTTTGAGCAAATTGATTGGGCAATGTTTCATGAGATTTATTGTAAACGGCTAATAATTTATCACCAAAAACTTTTTGTAAAGCTTCAGTGATTTTCTCTTTTTCCAAATACATTCCAATAGAATGAGCTTGAAAAACTGCTACGCCATTATAAAAATCAATGATTAAGCCAGGGCATCCATCTCCTTCTCCATGAACTAAACGAAAACAGTTAGTCTGTTGTAAATCAATGACTTTGCGTGAGTCATAAGCCTTTTGAATTTTATTTATCCAAAAGTTAGCTTCATCTTCAATTTCTTGAAAAGAGAAAATTTTGATGGCAATACTTCCTTCGTGATAATGACCTGTAGCGAGATAATTTTTCTGTGAATCCAATACATCCACCACCTCGCCATCAGTGGGTTTACCAATAATTTTTGCAATTGCTCCCGAGAATATCCAAGGGTGAAAACGTTTGACAGGGTTTTCTTTTCCTGCTTTTAAAATGATTTGTGATTTCATAGTGCAAAGATACGGATAATGAATGGCACGCAGATTACGCAGATGCTTCTCAACGAAGATTTACGCTGATTTTTATTTTATGAAACGTAATTTTTAAAAGTGAATCTCTACACTCTAAAATCAACTAATATTTATTTTCGATTAAATACAACCTTTTTCTTTTCAGTTACGTCTTTACTCAAAATGCTAAACAATTTAGATATGAAAAATGTACTTCTATTTCTATTTATTTTAATTGTAATTCAATCAAATGCCCAAAATACTTGGCGTTATGGGGTCTTAGCTTCTTATGAATTAAGGGGTACTTCGGGAGATACTTCTTTTGGTTCACTTTATCCTTCTGAAAGTAGATTTGTGCCTTCATATAATTTTGGATTGTTTATCGAAAAGCAAATAAGTAAAAAACTTATTTTATCATTCGAACCAGCTTATCAGCGCATCGGTTCTTCCAAATACTTTGAATATTATACTTACAATTCATACCGTGAAAATCAATTTACTGCTATTCAAATGCCAGTAGCATTAAAGCTAAAAGTAGGAAAAAAAATATATACCGAGTTCGGAATTGCTCCTGTTTATATTTTGACAGGGAAAGAGGTTACTTCGGCAAGTGGTTCTTCTAAAATTAATATTTTTGAATATAATAACCTTAATCAAAAGTATGGCTCCTCGAGAATCCAATTCCCCTTATTAGTTGGATTTGGATATAATATTAATAATTCTGTAGAAGTAGGAATAAGAGGTTATATTGCAACTGAATATTATACATACACAGGATTAGATTTTTTTGAGCCATGCCCAACCTGTGACCCACATTTTAGAGGCTCAAAACAGAATCAAGGTTTAGCTTTGAGAGTGAAATATAACTTTGCCAAGTAAGTTATTAATTTTCCGCTCGAGCCTTGAACAACTTTTGCAACCAAGTTTGTTGCTCTTTTTCTTCCTCTTTTTTCTGTTGTTCCGTTAATTTAAAATCCAAAAGTGCTGTTAAATCGGGCTGACCAGCGTCCACCCAAGCCGTAAACCAAAAATCTCCAATCATCTTTACGGCTCGTTTCATTTGCCTTTCTACTTGATTATTAAGGGCTTGATGATATTTTTTGGAATATTCTTTGGCATAAACTTTTATGTTTTGCCCGTTTCTTTCTTCGATGCTATACTTTTTATTTGCCTTAAAATTTGCATTCAAATTTTGCTCAAAAACCAAAACAGAATCAAGACATTTATTGGCATTCTGCACGGCTGACCAAGCCCGTTTTGCAATAAATCTTTCGTATTCAGCCGTTCCTACAAAGAAATCATAATCGTCTGAATAGAGTTCGGGCAAGCGAGATTCCCAAAAGCCATGAATTCCTATTTGGTTGGTTTTCTGACCGTTATAGTTGGAAGTAGTATGTAAAGGCACGTTGGCATCACCAATATAATGCCCAATTTCAGCCGACAGTCTCAATATTTTTTGAGAATCTTTTTCTTGAAAAGCCTTGGTCAAGTGAAATTTCATGAATTGAATATGCCACGGCACGATACCATGTTTCATTAAAGAATCTTCTGTAAGTTTTTCAACGGCATCTTTCCAAAAAATAGGCAGTTTATAGGCGGCACTATCGCCATAATTGTCAAGGTCGATATAATGCCGTGGGGCTTCGTCTTTGACGGCATAGCGGCGTTGGTCGGGAGCAACTGAATGTTCCATGATGTAGCGTAAATGAGTCTTATAAAAAGGCATCATTTCTTGAGGAAGCGTAAAAATAGCCAAACGATTTATGCGTTGGTGTGCAAAGAAACCCCATTTTTGAGTTTTGAGTTTGGATTTTCGATTTTGGATTTGAGTTTGAACGGGACTCTTTTCATTCGAGAAAGTGTAAAAACATAATAGTAGAAACCCCAAAAATAGCATTGATTTTTTCATAAAATAATTTGATAGTGATTGACTTGTAAATGTAAGAATAAACTTGAAAGTATTTTGATAAAATATTATAACTAATTGAATATCAATATTTTAAATATAATTTTTGTTCTAATGAACGACTCCACAGCCTATAGTCTCTAACCCCAAATCCCAAATCCCAAATCCCCAATCCCTTTTTTTCCCAAAACCATCTTGCTAATTAATAAAAAAGTCGTACCTTTGCACTTCAATTTTAGAAAACAGAAAACCAATATTTATTCGGGAAATAAACATGGCAAATCACAAATCAGCGTTAAAAAGAATCAGAGCAAACGAAACTAAGAGATTGCGTAACCGTTATCAGCACAAAACTACCCGTTCGATGGTAAGAAAATTGCGTGATACTGAGGACAAGGCAGTTGCTTCTGACCTTTACAAAAAAGTTTCTTCGGCATTAGATAAATTAGCCAAGAGAAACGTTATTCACAAAAATAAGGCTTCTAACTTGAAATCAAAGTTATCGAAGTTGGTGAATAAATTAGCTTAATATGGCTTAAAAATATTCAATGAAAAAGACCTTGCTGAAAAGTTAGGTCTTTTTTTTGTGTTTTGAAGGCAACGAGGCACGAAGGCACGGAGTAAAATAGTGAGTAAGTTCAGTAATATTTTTTATAACTTTACTAAAATTAAAACCACTTAAAACTCTGTGCCTTTGTGCCTCGCTGCCTCTGTGCCTCAAAAAACAAATGACTCCCTACGAAAACATTCATTTAAACATTAAATCCTGGGCGGAAGAAGACCGTCCTCGTGAAAAACTCCTTCTCAAAGGCAAAGCTGCTCTTTCGGATGCAGAATTATTGGGTATTCAGATTGGTTCGGGCATCCAAAATATGACGGCAGTAGATTTGGCAAAACTCATTTTACAGTCCGTTCAAAATGATTTGAATGCTCTGGCACGCTTGACTGTCAAGGATTTATCTAAATTTAAGGGCATTGGAGAAGCAAAGGCAATTACGATTGTGAGTGCTTTGGAGTTGGGTAGAAGACGAAAAAGTGCTGATGCTCCTGAACGTGCGAGAATCACCTCTTCACGAGATGCGTATGATGTGTTGAAACCGCATTTGATGGATTTACCCCATGAAGAATTTTGGATTATTTTGTTGAATAGAGCGAACCAAGTGATGAAATGTGAGCGAATCAGTAGCGGAGGAGTTTCTGGAACAGTGGCAGACCCCAAGATGATTTTTAAAGTAGCGTTGGAAAATCTTTCAAGTGCCATTATTCTTTCACACAACCATCCATCAGGGAATCTTACTCCCAGTCAGGCGGATAAAGATTTGACTAAGAAATTGAAACAGGCAGGTTCATATCTGGAAGTTCCCGTTTTAGACCATGTAATTTTTACGGATAATGGGTATTTGAGTTTTGCGGATGAGGGAATTTTGTAGATTTACGATTTTGGATTTTCGATTTCGGATTAAGACAAGAAATCCGCTCTAAAATCGAATTTCAGAGCGGATTTCCTTTAAATCTAAGCTACCAATATCCCCCTCGCATATTCCACACATTTTGCTACTTCTTTCACGGCATCTGAACCTTCTGGTACTTCGTATTCCAATTCAATAGTTACAGGAAATTTATATTTTTTGTTTTTTACTAATGATAATATATCCTTGATTGGCGTATCACCTTGTCCCCATGGTAAGTTATTTTTGCCATCTGCCGTGCGGTCTTTTAGGTGCATGCTTGTTATTCTATCGTGTTTTGCTTCAATCAAAGCCAAGAGAGATTCCTTGGTGTTTTTTCCACCAACTGCAATGTAATGTCCGCAGTCAAGATTAAGAGAATTGTATGGCGACTGATTTAAGGCAACGTCCCAAAGTGTGTCAGTTGCCTGTAGATGAGCATGATAGCCAATATAAAC
>JANPIG010000528.1:0-4632 GCA_031424875.1 Cytophagales bacterium | reverse complement strand
AATTTCTTCCAAATCCTCCAATAATTTGCTCAAAAATTGCTGATGGCTTGCTGATTTTTCGTTAAAAGGTCGGTGATTCAATGATTTGCGGATGGGTTGCCATTTGTTAATGAAATCTTTAACATTATCCTCAAAGTAAGTTTCTGAAAATCTCTCAAAGATATATTGCTCTGCCACTTCGTTAGGATGAATCATATCGGGCTTGTAGAAGCGGTAATCTCTGAGGTCATCCATCATGATTTCGTAGGATGGAAAATATTCAACGTCTTGATAATCAGTGGTTAAATAATGACAGGCTGCCCGAAGAATTGATTTTGAAACCTGATTTTCTGCCATGCCATCCCTGGTATGCCGTACAGGCGAAACCGTCAGAATAATGTGTAAGTCTGGGTTGATCTCTTTTAATTCTTTGTGCAATATAGCGAAGGATTTACAAATATCTTTTACACTCAAAAGTTCTTTTTCAAAGAGATTCATAGGCATTTTATGACAATTTGCCACGTAGATTTGCGGTTGTAAAAGTTTGTAAATGAAGGAAGACCCGAAAGTCAGAATAAGATGTGAGATATTAGAAATTTTTAATCGAGTAGTGCTTAGTCTTTGATTAATTGATGTATGTAATTCTTCCTTGGTATTGCCCGAAAATTGCGAATGAAAATCATAGTGTACCCACGCTTCTGGGTTCTGTACATACGATCGTTCATCGGCTTGTATATAGTTGGGCGAAAGTATTTTGAAGATAGAAAGCGGATTGAAAAGTGTGCCAAAAGGATTTATATCTACTTTTAACTTGTTGTCTTTCAATTGATTACCCACAACATCAGCAAAACACGAACCCAAAGTCAGTACTGGAGTATCAAGCGAAACTTTATGCTTGGATTCGAGGATTGGGAAAGTTGTACGGAGATTTATCATGACGTTTTTTAGCGCACAGGGTTTTCGTAGAGTTTTGCACTGAGTTGCACTAAGTTTTATATTTTTCTCTGTGAAATTTTGCAAAAACTTAGTGCAACTTTGTGACAAAAAAAACTATTTCTGTTTTACCATAAATGCCAAAGTATCAGCATTGATGCCGGTGAAAATTCCTAAACCATTTGTAATAGTGGTTGGAGGCGTACTAATATTCTGTGAGGTTGTACCAGAACTATTATACAAGGCGGCATAATCTGGATTTACTTTCAATAAAACTAAATTGTGCTTTCCAAAATATTCAAATTGTTGTGAACGCAAACGGGTTTCAGTTCCTTGTAAGGGCTGACTACGAAAACGACGGATGATTTCCTGAAAATTGGAATTGCTTGGTAAAGTAATAATGGCTACTGGATTAGACTCTATATTATCAGCTACCACAAAATGGTATTCACTGGTTGGATTCGTCCAAGACAAATTTACATCAATATTTTCATCTGGGTTTCTAATATTGCTACTGCCTGAAGATAAGTCTAATTTGGTACGTGCAATAGACAAAAGGTCAGACTTAAATCCTATAGGCTTCGTAGGAATAGTGGTGCTTGCAGAAATAATTTTTCCGTTATATTCAAATGATAATGAGTATGTTGCACCTACTTTTAACTTCACAGATTTGTCAGATTCGTACAATCCTTTTCCTGAAGATTTTAAGGCATAAGTCTGTCCATCACCACTTACCTTAATGTTTAATCCCAAGATGGGAGCTTGGACAGAAGACGTATCTGCAGTGAAAGCAATCTCTTTTTTTACAGAAATAGCAATGGGTTTTCCCGCTACTAAATAAGCCTCCACAACAGGTTTTACACCACCTTCAATTAAGTTGGAATCAGTCTCGCAAGCTCCAAAACCAAAACTTAGAAAAACGATAAATGGGACAATTTTAATATTTAAAAATTTCATATCTATATTTTGATGTTTGATGTTCGGTTTTCGATGTTTGTGTCGGCATCATAGCGGGCATCAAGCATCGAATAAAAAACATCAAAATCACTATTTGAATTTATAACTAAAAGTAATATTTGGCGTGAAGCCTAAGTAATTTACATCTGTGATTGACAAGTATTTATCATTCGTTGCAGGGTCAGTTACAGTTTGATATTTTTTATACCAAACGTTGGACTGTCCATAAAGATTATAGATTGAAAAGCCAATGCTCCCGTGTCCAAAATTATAAACTGCCGAAACATCCATGCGATGTGAAGCTGGCAAACGGTTTCCGTTGGTAGTTGATGGGTCTGTAAAATCCTTTTCTGTACCATCCAATAATTTGACAGTATAACCTCCTAAAATGGACGTATAAGGTTTTCCTGTAGCATAAAAGAATGTTGCTCCCAAGTCCCAACGCCCTAATTTATAGATGTTTACAGATTTGAACTCATGTCTAACGTCAAAATTTGAAGGAAATGATGTGGCTGAAAACTGAGCAATATTTTTATCTGATTGTGCCAACGTATAACCTACCCAACCTGTATAATCACCAAATTTTTTCTGTACCAAAAAGTCAATTCCTTTAACTTTGCCTGTTCCATTAAAGAAGGTTTCATTGGCTGACAATCCTCTGCCTATGGTTGGTACAAATCGTAATGAATAACGAGTATCATTTTCGATGTCTTTATAATAACCTTCAACGTCAAAATGATAGTCATTAATTTCGTAGCTAAATCCTAAAATGAAGTGTTTTGAAGAGGTAACTGGTAATTCCTTATCATTTGCCAATACCCAAAAATTGCGACTTCCATTCGTAATGTCCTCTCGCTCAACCTGTTTGGCAAATTGATAATAAATCCCTGTTGCCGCCTTCAATTTGAATTGATCGTTCACTTTATAAGTTGCCGAAATTCGTGGTTCAAAATAAAACTTATCTGTAGC
Source organism: Cytophagales bacterium (assembly GCA_031424875.1). Lineage (GTDB taxonomy): Bacteria > Bacteroidota > Bacteroidia > Cytophagales > Spirosomataceae > Arcicella. The sequence continues at coordinate 1,794 of JANPIG010000528.1, read as the reverse complement.
ATTAAAGTAATTAACTCTGAAACCAGATTTCAAGGCTAATTTGCCTTCAACTAATTTCAATTCATCTTGACCATAAGCGGATAAAACAGTACCACGGTCGCTTTTGGCAATGATTTGGGTTGTATCATTCTGACTAAAAGAATAGTCAATATCTAATTTAGTGGCTTGAATCCCAAACAACATCTGGTTATTGCCGTGGGTTTTTATTTCCACATCTGTTTTGAATGAAAAATCTTTTAAATTATTATCTTCCAAAGATCCAAATCTTATAGTTCTTGTATCATTTGCTCTCACAAAAGATGCTTCGGTAGTGTTGTCCCTATTACTGAAAAAGTTTGAATAACTGATTAATGAATTGATATAAAACTTCTCACTAAACCTTTTCGACCATTTCAAACTACCGCCCGTATTACCCCAGTTTGACAAATCTATATTACTAAAACCAGCTCCTCCAAAAGGCGATGCCTGAGTTTGAGAATTGTCTAAGTAATCAGTCCCTTTATAAATGCTCAGCGTAATATTCTCATTTTCAGAGGGTTTGAAGGTTACCTTTCCATTCAAATCATAAAAATATGAACTTGCTGTTGTGGCATTTTGCTGGGTAATTCTTCTTGCTCCAAAACCTAATGAACCCACTTGTGTGTTGGAGGTTGAGTTGAAGGTTTCAAAAATTTTATTATACAGCGGACCTGCCCATGAGCGTCTGCCAGCTACTGAAAAAGTCAATCTTTTATCCTTAGTAATCGGACCTTCAGCCCAAATGTTAGCACTTACCAAACTTAAATCAGCCCCAAAATTTACTTCTTTTCTATTACCATCTTTACTTGTGATTTCAACTACCGAAGAAATACGTCCACCAAATTTGGCATCAAAACCGCCTTTATAAAGCTGAACATCTTTAATTGGATTTGAGTTAAAAGCTGAGAAGAAACCGTACAAATGGTCCACGTAATAAACCGTGAAACCGTCATAAAGTACCAAATTTTGGTCGGGTGTACCCCCACGTACATACAAGCCCGAAGATGACTGATTAGCCAAACTAATTCCAGGCATTAATTGGAATGAACGGAAGATATCTTTTTCACCAATATTTGGCAGTTTTGCAATGTTGCGAGGAGTCATTTTAAACATACTCGTGGTTTCATTAGCTTTTAAAACCTCGGTCTTTTCACCCTTCACTACCACTTCGTCCAGTTCCGTATTGTCAGGTTCCATCTCAATGGTTACGCCTGTAATGGGTGCATCAGGTACAAGTTTTATAGTTGTTGTAACATAGCCTATATAGCTCAAAATAAGGGTAGTAGTGTCTGTTGGTACATTCAATACTGAGAAATAGCCATCCACATTTGCCTGAGTACCAGTCTGTTGTCCTTTTATCTTAATATTCACAAAGGGCAATGGTTCAGCAGAACGAGTATCTAAAATCCTACCTGCAAAGGTGAAATTAAACTTTGTAGCAGGTTTCACTACTTTATTTCCTGCACGATTCACCACAATAACTGCGGGCTGTTCCGTAGGATTTGTTTTATCAACATTTGTTGGGGATGTAGCAGTATTCAAACCTTCGGTTCCACCATAATAAGTACCACTATTATAGCTACTTTTTACCAATACCTTTTGCGACTTTGGCACAATGTGAACTATTTGATTATCATCTACATAAAACTTGAATCCCGATCCTTTCAAAAGGCCTTTCATCCCTTCTTCCAACGAGATATTATCAAACCAGTAGCTGGCATAAACCCCTTTTAATTTCTCGGGTGTATAGATAAATTTTGTGCCAGTTTTGGTTTC
>JANPIG010000527.1:0-4009 GCA_031424875.1 Cytophagales bacterium | reverse complement strand
TCTACGATGGCGGGCATGGCCAGTTTTTCTAAATTTTCAATCGTGATAATCGCCCCATTTTTGGCATCTTGTTCGATATACTGAACATCTTTTACTGATTGATCAAGTTTCCAAGTTTCATAAAACCAACCCCTCCAAAACCATGATAAATCTTCACCAGAGGCATCTTCCATCGTCTTGAAAAAGTCATAAGGCGTTGGATGTTTGAAAGCCCAACGTTTGATATATTCACGGAAAGCATAATCAAAACGCTCCTGACCCAAGATTTGCTCACGCAACATTTTCAAGCCCAAACCTGGTTTGAAATACGCCTCATAACCCAATCCATTTGGCTGAATTACATCGGGAATATTCATAATAGGCTCGGCAGATTCACGAAATATTTGCTTTGACATTTGGTGCATATCAATTTTCGCCCCTTTGTATTCCCCCTTGTTGAACTCATCAGTTGAATAAAAATTGATAAATGTATTGAAACCTTCATCCATCCAAGCAAATTTACGCTCGTTTGAACCCACAATCATCGGGAACCAATTATGGCCAAATTCGTGGTCAGTTACGCCCCAAAGGCTTTCCCCCTGACTGGTATTTCCACAAAAAACAATCCCTGGATACTCCATTCCACCCACTACACCCGCCACATTGGTAGCTACGGGATAAGAATATTCGTATAACCATTTTGAGTAATATTCAATAGCTCCCTTCACGTATTCTGTAGAGCGAGCCCATGCTTTTTCTCCCGCAGATTCTACAGGATAAGCTGACATTGCCAATGATTTTTTTCCGCTTGGCAAATTGATTCTGGCGGCATCAATCACAAAAGATTTTGAAGTAGCAAAAGCCACATCTCGAGCCATCATACAGCGGAATTTCCAAGTAATTTTACCATCTTTCTTTGGTCGAGAAGCATCCGTACCAACCTCATCTTTTGAAATAACTACAACTGTTTTATCGCTATTGGCGGCCTCAGCTAAGCGTTTTTGTTGAGCCGAAGTCCAACATTCTGTGGGGTTAGTCAATTCCCCCGAACCTACCACAATATGGCTTGATGGTACCGTAACGGCATATTCAAAATTACCATATTCCAAATAAAACTCACCCGCACCTAAGTAAGGAAGCGTATTCCAGCCCTCAATGTCATCATATACACACATCCGAGGATACCACTGAGCCATTTCGTAAATCGTCCCGTTTTTAGACTCCTGTGTACCCATACGGTCGGAGCCATAATGAGGTATATTAAAGGAATACGTTACCTTAATTTTAACAGCCCCAACTCTTTCAGCTAAAGGCGCTGTCAACTTGATTTGCATACGTGTATCATTAATCAAAAAATCAGCAGGGCGACCATCCACCGTTACGGATTTAATCTGATTTCCACCCTCAAAACTGGTATTTCCAAAACGTCCCCCCGAAATTGGCGTAGTCAGACCACCACGAGATTTTGTTGAAAACTGATTTTGGTCTAACTGCAACCAAAGGAAATTTAGTTTATCGGGTGAGGCATTTTTGTAAGTAATTTCTACGTCTCCATCCACAATATTTTTAACATCATCCAAGGAAACATTGATTTTATAATCCGCAGAATTTTGCCAATAAGTTGCTCCTGGCGAGCCTGTACCACTACGAGTAGGCGTTGAAAGAGTATAATTAAACAGCGGATTAAACAAGTCATATTGACTATAATTAGACTTTTGCGGAGTTTGTTGAGCAAATCCCACCGAGCTTATCAATAAGCCCACGGCGGCAAGAATTCTTTTTCTCATTTTTTATTTTTTAGGTTGTTTGAATTACAATTTAAGAAAATAACCTGAAATACCCTCCATTTGTTGTGTGGAGGGTTTTTCGAGCGGGAGAATGGTGGATTTTGTTTATAGTAAAAATCATAGTATTATTGTTACAAACAAAATCCTTCAATCATGCCAACCCCTTCCCACATATCCTTCACAATCGCATACATAATTTTCGCCCTCACAGAATCATTCGGAGAATTACTAAATCTTCCCAATGCTATCCATTATTTCACTAAGCCAGCCTTGATGATCACGTTGATTTTATATTTTTTATCCGTAACAAAAGGAATAATTTTCAAAGACAAAACGCTTTTCATCTTCGCCATGATTTGTGCTTTATTGGGAGACACTTTTTTGATGTTTCAAACTCAAAATTCCCTGTTTTTTATATTGGGTTTGGGGGCTTTTGTATTGATGCAGATAGGATATTCGATTTACTTCAATCGAGAAATTGAATTTAAAAGTTCATTATTGTTTCAAAAACTTTACTGGACAATTCCTGTAATCGTTTATGCCTTAACGTTTTATAAAATTTTAAGTGAAAATGCAGGAGGATTGAAAGGGGCGATTTTGGCTTATACAATTTGCATCGCCACGATGATATTGTCAGCAATAAATCGTTTTGAGCAAATTTCTCAAAATAGTTTTAGATGGGTCTTTTTTGGGGCATTATTTTTCTTGATTTCGGATAGCGTTTTGGCAGTAAATAAGTTTGCAAGCTCTGTCCCAAACGCAGGACTTTGGATAATGTCCACTTACACATTGGCTCAATATCTGATTGTTCGTGGGGTAGTTTTGAAGGTTTTAAATGATTTAGATACGTAGCAAAATGGGTGGCACGGCTCGAAGCCGTGCCACCCGTAAATTCAAGATATTCGTCTGATTTTAGGCTGATTGCCGAAAGCCGATAACCGAAAGCCATTACACTAAATCTCCATACAAATCAAATTCCTCTGCTCTATTAATTCTTATATTTGCAAAATCGCCTAAACGTACAAATTGCGTAGCGGGAATCAAAACTTCATTATCTACTTCGGGTGAATCATATTGCGTTCTGCCAATAAAATGTCCGCCTTCTTTTCTGTCAAAAAGCACTTTATAAGTATTCCCAATTTTAGTTTGGTTCAACTCCAGCGAAATATCCTGTTGCATTGCCATAATTTCATCAGCACGTTCTTGCTTCACTTCGGCAGGTATATCATCTTCAAAATTATACGAATGGGTCTGGTCTTCGTGCGAATATGTGAATACGCCCAAACGGTCAAAACGCATTTTTTCTACAAATTGATATGTTTCTTCGTAATCCGCTTCTGTCTCTCCTGGATGTCCAGCAATTAAGGTTGTACGCAAAGCAATCCCTGGCACTTTATCACGAATGGCACTGATTAAATCTTCGGTTTTTTCACGGGTAATTCCTCTACGCATTTTCTTCAAAACCTCCGTTGAACCACTTTGCAAAGGCATATCTAAATACTTACAAATATTTGATTTTGAGTTCATTACATCCAAAACATCCATCGGAAAACCCGCTGGATAAGCATATTGCAAACGAATCCAATCCAAACCATCTATATCCGAAAAATGCTCTAACAATTCCGAAAGATTTCGTTTTTTGTAGATATCCAGACCGTAATAAGTCAAGTCTTGGGCAATCAATATCAATTCTTTCGTACCTCTTCTTACTAATGATTTTGCTTCAATAACTAAGTCTTCAATCGTTCTGGAAACGTGTCCGCCTCGCATTAAAGGAATTGCACAAAACGAACATGGACGGTCGCAACCTTCGGCAATTTTTAGATAGGCATAATGTGTTGGCGTTGTCAGGAGTCTTTCACCAATTAATTCGTGTCTATAGTCGGCTTTCAGGGTTTTTAGCAATCTTGGTAATTCATTTGTGCCAAAAAAAGCATCTACTGTCGGAATTTCTAATTCTAATTCATCTTTATAACGATGTGAAAGACAGCCAGTTACGTATAATTTATCAATAACCCCTGCATCTTTGGCATCCGCATACCTTAAAATTGTGTCGATAGATTCTTGTTTGGCATTATCAATAAATCCACAAGTATTCACGATTACAATATTTGAATCATCCTTCTTCGATTCGTGGCTTACGTTCATGCCGTTTCCTTTCAGTTGGGTATAAATCACTTCCGAATCCACTAAATTTTTGCTACACCCAAGCGTAACGATATTTACTTTATTTTTTAATTGTG
>JANPIG010000526.1:0-4054 GCA_031424875.1 Cytophagales bacterium | reverse complement strand
AACTTTCCCCTCCTTATTAAGTATTATTTTACCTATTCCTTGTACAACTTTTCGACTATTATCAGGCATAACAAGTGTGTAAATTGAAGGAGTAGTCATAAATTCTAAAATATTTTTTTCGTGAAATAGCTGTGTAACTTCTTCAATATTTTTTTTCAATCTACATCTTGTCCTTTCAACATCTTCTGGTAACATTCGTTCCATTGCTTTTTCAAAATCCACTTCAAAGCGTTCGTCACCATAGCCGTAAACATTAAACATTTCGTTAGACCATTGCACTTTCATCGTCTCCATATCCATATTCCAATTCCCTATTTTCGCTAATTTTTGAGCATCATTGAGCTTCTCTTCACTTAATTTTAATTGTTTTAAATGAAATTCAAGTTCTTCACTCATCGTATTCAAACCCACTGCAATAGCATCTATTTCATCGCCTTTATCGCTTATCATTAGCTTTTCTGAAAAATCCATCTGGGTGGTTTTTATCAAGGCATTCATTATATCTATAATTCTTTTCTCATTATCCTCTATAAAATTTATTTTTGATTGTAAATTCTTATTTATTGCTTCTAATTCTTCATTTGTTTTATTGAGTTGCTCTTTTGCTTTTGTACGTCTTGCAAATTCTACCAGCACTGTTGACATCAAAAAGATAGTTACCGCTAATGATAATACAAATTCAATAATGAAAATGTTTGTTGCAGTAATAATACTTTTTGCTGTTGCAGCTTGTTTTTCGGTGAAATACTTTTCTAAAGATTCTTGCATTTCAAGATTTATTGCCTGAATACGATCCATTAAATAGGTTGATCTACGAGAGGTACGTAAGGCCTTTAAAACTTGAGCTTCCTTTTCTTTTAGTGACAAAAATAAAGTATCATTAAAAGCAAGTTTCATGTTAATAAATTTATCCAGAAGTGCTAAATTTTGCGGCAAATTAGGGTTTTCGTTGGTAAGTTTATGCAACAATTTTGTGTTGGAAGATATATTTTGGAGAGCTAAATTATATCTCTTTAAATAAATGGAGTCAGCATTAATTTCAAAACCCTGTTCTGCTTTTTCAGCATCCATTAAAAATGTTAGATTATCCTTTAAGGCAAGAATTACCGTTCTGGTATGAACCTGAGTCTTCAAATTATTCTGAAGTTGATTCATGGTAAACAATGAAAATAATAATGCTAAAATTAGCATTATTATGATTGCGACAACATTATAATAAATCCTTGTTCTTATTTTTGCTGAAATCATTAGGGCGGCTTTAGGTTATGTAGCTTAGTATGAATTTATAGCTGAGTATTACTTATAAATATTGTTTCAACCAATCTTTAGCTTCGCTTTCTTCAGTAAACATTTTTACGGGATACGGTTGTTTTTTTATACTGAAGAACAAGTTTGCCGCCATTTTCCCTACGGCAGAATTAGAAATAATGGCAACTGCTTTTGCAATCTCTGGTATTACTTCGGCAGCGTAGTCACGCATTTCCTTATCAGGAGCGGGAGAATCCGTACTATCAGAAAGTAAACACACTTTTGTTCCGCCGATTATAATTCTTAATTGTTCCATGGTCTTTTTTGCTTCTTCAATTGTTTGTGCGGGTACTTTTTTAGCGACCGAGCAAAGAATTCCATTTTCGTCAAACCACATAGTTGAGTTTGGAAAGTCAAAGATTTCTGTATTTGGAGATGGTGTCATGCTTTTTAGTTTAGGTTTATAATTGATAAAATTAATAATATTTTTATCAATTATAAAACTCTATTCTTAAAAGTGCGAATATAAAATATTATTTATTGTTTAAAACTCTATAATCCGATGAAGGCTTCAATACATGAAAAACTATTAATCTAATAGGTAACATTATGATATTATAAATTTTATAACTTTCAGACTTACTTCCGATAATTAAATCTTATCGGAAGTAATAGCCCCTCATTTAGTTCATTCAGCATAAGTTTTGGAGGATTAGCTTTTGATATTTGAACATACATATTGTTTAAAATTATTTTGGATGATTCTCGGGCGTTTCAAAATTGTAAATAGTGTGAGAAACTATAATAATCGCTACTAATGAAACTATAAATAGGGGATTTTATCATTATGTGTATATTACTTTATATTTTTTCATCATAATTGTTTAATACTATTATCCTTTATATCCCAAATTTTTCAAACTGTTTTTGATTCCTTTTTCATGTTCAATAAATTTTTTGTCAATTTCAGTAAATAATTTTGGATATGAATCTCTCACTTTCATATTGATGAGTGCTACCACTGTTACTCTTTGAAGGTTTTCTTCAAGACTTTGATTTCCGTCATAGTGTGGATTCAATTGTATGAACTCTAATATCTTACTTTTTTCAACCTCATTATTTAAAAGAAATTCATTGATGATTTGATTCTGAGTTTCATAATAAAATACTTTCAACTCCTCCAATTCTTTTATTTTTTCTGTCACAATATTTTCTACCTCTTTGTTTGTTTTTTTCGTTTCTGGTTTAGTAAGCTCTTTCTCTTCCAAGCCTGTAAATAGGATTTCTTGAAGCATTAGTTTTTGAAGGTAGCCCATAGGGTTTTTAATTTCTTTACCTTTGGAAAGTTGTTTCAATAATATGTTTACCCTTTGAACTATATATTCCCTATTGTATTTACTAAACCACTCATTAACTGTATTTTGATTAGCTCCAGGAAATTCTTTAACAAGATTGTAAATCTCTGTATAATGGATATTTTCATCAAATATTTTTGTTATAATTGGAGTCAATAATTTTCTTTCTTCTACAATTGACTTATTTGATTTAATCGTGAACACAAGTGAATGTATAGACCTTCCTTTCTTCACTTCCTCAAAAGTAAATCTAATGTCGGTATAAGCTTCTAAATCTTCCTGAGCTTTCATGATGATTCTTTGCTTAAAATTGGCATAAAGGGGGTATTTATCCATTACCGCAAGCGTTTCTTTCAAATCATCAATACTGAAAGTTCTTTTACCTATTTTCTCATATTGTTTCAACAATTCATAAATTCTGACTGAATATGAACTCTGCAACTGCAATATATTCCTGACGTCGTACATCAAAAATTGAGTTTGCAATTGTAATAAAAACGGTTTCATTTTAGGATGAAAAGATATATCTATATAACTTCCTTGGGTTTTACTGGTAAAACTGTCTAAACCAACTGCTATGTGAGTTAGAAATTCTTTTTCTCCTTCGTCAGTATCACGAATAATCTTAATTTCTTTTTTCATTAACTTAATTGCTCCATCCTTCAACAATTTATAGGATTGTTTATCAGCGGATAAATTAAAATCATCTATTACGTCTTTAAGATAGATTCTATATTCTTTAAAGTCTTCATCACTGGGTAATATCATTGTTAACATTTTGGTAAAGACTCTCATTTCCCAAATATCGAAACGATATTTGCCTTCAACCAAATTATTTGATTTACGAACCAGCTTAACCGATTGATTTTTTATCATTGAATTTTTTTTATCACTCATTTTTTGGTTCTTTAGTTTATTCCCTAAATTTGTTATAATCATCCCTAATTTTGGTATAGTAAGCCCTAAATTTGTTATAGTATTACCCTAATTTTGTTGTATTTAACCCTAATATTGGTATATTTAACCCTAAATATGGTATATCATAGCTTGTAACCTATTGATTATTAATTACTTACAGAACATGAAAATACATAAAATACTTAAAAAAAGATAAAATACAACAACAGATTATTAAAAAATTACTAAAAATAATAGTGTTAAAGCCTATTATTGCTAAAATATGCTTTTAATTTTAATCTACTCCAATAAAGATATCTTTAAAAGATGTTTTATAGCTGAAACCCTAAATTTGTTATAATTAAATATCTCGTAAACCCTAAATTTGTTATAATTATACCAACTATAACAAATTTATTCCTTCTCATTTTTTTTTGATAGATTATACTTACTGAGAAAAAACCATCCCTAAATTTGTTATAATTAATAAAATGTTATTCATAATCAATTGATTGTGAATAAGTTATGAATAATCAAAAACTATAACATTTGTA
>JANPIG010000525.1:0-4405 GCA_031424875.1 Cytophagales bacterium | reverse complement strand
TTTTCAGACATTCTGAAAAGGCTTTTTGGTCAAACAATTCTTAACATTTATTCCTTAGAAAAATACTCCAAAACTAACCACACCTTTCACAAAACTATTGTCCACTTTGGCAGAGGCATAATCTGTACTATTTGCCAAACGATAAGGCGTTACTGATTGCTGTGTACTTCCATACAAGCCCGTTAAATCTACGTAAAATGCATCAGTTCTATAGCCAATACCAGCAGAATACATCATTTGCGCACGATTGATAGTATTTGTTCTATCAAAATTTGAACTATATGGGTTTTGATAATAACTGACGCCTCCTCTCAAACTCATCATACCCATGCGATATTCACCTCCTACTTTTAGGTTCAATACATTATTATAAAATAATTTAATGTTATCATTTCCATTGTCCAAATCGTCTTGAATTGGTGAGTCAATAAAGGTGGTACTCAAATTCATTCCTCTATACGCAACATATTCAACGTCAGCAGAAATAAAACCTTTCTTCTTAAAAAATACTGCCGCTCCACCACTTACTTTGAAAGGTGTACGAATTTGATAATTGTCATCATAAGTAATGGTAGAAAGCCTTGGAATGCTTGTGATGTAATAATTTTTATCAGCGTTCTGCGTGATTTTATAACCAATACCCGTCAATCTGTTCAAGATTGCATTATCAGGCGTTTTTCCTAAATCCACACCTTTGGTAGGATCTACATTCACGTTAGCAGATGTTGAAGAACTTTCATCCACATCATACCATGTAGGCGTTACTACTGTCAAGCCCAATCTTACTATATCACTTGGCTTATAAATTGCTCCCAAAGTCAAATTAAAACCGCTACCACTTGCTGTTAATAAACGTGTCTCTGAGAAACTTTTGATTTCTTGATAAGTCTGATAATTTTCTGTAAAAGTTTTGACCGTTTCATACCGATAACTTGGCAAACCTATATTACCCCCGATGTAAAAATGCTCATTTGCGGTACCTCCATAAGCTAAGGTCCACTGACTAACACGCCCAGTAGATTGAAAATCGTAAGATTGATTTACTTTTGAATTGGACTCAGTTCCAATGAATGGGCTATTTGTATTATTAACTGCATTAATTAAATACCCCCAATAATAAAGTGGAGCAGTACCCGAAAAACTATTAGGACCATAATTATTTAATTCACTCAATAAGCTACTTTGCGTAATACCCCCACTTTGAATTTGTCTGTTCACGGATTCTGCATAACTATCTGTAATAGAACTGGTTGCACCACTGGCAGAAAACTGAATATTATTGTAAAGGGTATTCTGGCGTGAATAAGAAATACCAAAGGTACCTCTCCAACCGTCTCTAAAGCGTGGTTCTTGCCCTGCGAAAATTACTCCAATATTGGCGATGTTAAAATTATTAACGTTGGCGTTGGTAGTTCTACTTGGCTCTACGGCATATACCGAACTATTGCTCGTACTTTGATAGCCAGGCGTAAAACTAAATTCTGAACGAGTATAAAACCCTAAACCAGCGGGGTTGCCAGAAGCTGAACTTACGTCTGCACCCAAAGCGGAATGATTGCCCCCAATTGCTTGAAAACGTGCCGTACCCGTAGCAGTGGGAGAAGAATATAGTTTAATCAATGCTTCATAACTGTTGTCTTGAGCAAAGATATTAGTTGAAAATAAAGCTAAAGAAATAGCAAATAAACGAATTAGCGTTTTCATTGAGTATGGATTTTTGGATAAAAAGGTTTTTATAAATAGTAGATGATTAGAATTATAAAAAGTTAAAATTCAATTCAAAATGCTTTATAAAAATTTCAGTTTAAGGATTAGAAATATTTACACTAAGTAAATGGGAAAATATCCGTGCCACAGATTTATCATCAATTTATTATTTATTATTATGACAATAAAACTATGCCAAACCCCTATACTAAAACGGAAAAAAGTCCCTCAGAATACATTTCTGAGAGACTTTTCGTGTTAATGTATTGTTAATGTTATCTCGGTCCACGTGAGCCTCCACCACCGCTGCTACCTCCAGAAGAGCTACCGCTTGACGAACCTCCAGAACTACTGCCCGATGAACCTCCCCAAGTAGAAGTACCCGAAGAAGTACGACTATTGCTATTAGTGGTAGTATTTCCAGAATTTGAATTTCCATTAGACCAATTCCAAGAACTGTTTGAACGGTTGTTTGAATTTGAATTCCCGTTGCTATAAGTAGAAGTATTACCACTACCGTTGCTGCGAGACGGACGAGAATAATATTCATTGTTGCCAGAAGTCGTATTTGTATTATCTGTTCTATTACCACGAGTTATCGTTCCAGTACGATTGGAATTATAATCTCCATTATAAGCAGATGACGAATACGTATCTCTCACTCGTGGTGCTCTTGGGGTAGTAGGATTACTATAGTTTCCATTAGCACCCGTTACGCCTGTCCCATAGTTGTTATACACGTAAGTATTGCCATACCCTCTACCATAAAAACTGTTATATCCCCACGGGTCATAAAAGCTGTTATATCCCCAAGGATTGTAAGCGTAAGGGTTATAAAAACCATCTCCGAAAGAGTTGAATCCGCCGTAGCCAAAGCGTGAACCCCAAGGATCATAAATTCCGTAACCAAAAGGACTATAGGAGTTCCAAGGGCTTCCCCACATATTTCCGTAGCGACTACCAAAGCCAATGCCGAATGATATTCCAGGATTTCCATACCAACTATTATACCCACCAAAACCACCAAAACCATAGCTATTATAAGGTGAGTTCCACGCACCATTTGAGCCAAAACCATTATTGGCATAGTAAGGGCTTTGATTTTGATAATACTGACGAGAATTTATCCAGTTTTGCGAATAATATTCATCTGTACTTTGTGCATTTGTATTATTTTGCCCTCTATACTCAGGATTACGGGTTGTGTAATCTTCTTCGTTTTGAGAATTATAATATTTTTCACGACTTGTTAAAGAAGCAGGGCGAGACTCATCAGCCGAGGCGTACATATCATCGTACACCTCAGAAGTGGAAGATTGCGCAACCTGTCTTGAGGAACTACATCCCCAAACAGCAGTCATCAACACAGCGGCTGATAAAAGTTTGATGGAATTTTGGATGTTCATGGCGTTTTATATTTAAAAATATGATATACTTAAAAAATTGTACCAATGCTTTGTCTAATATTATTTAGACGTTCATTTTATGGTTTTGTTTAAATTTTGTGTCAAACTTACCACAAAAACTTATCTTTGCAAGATATTTAACACATCATTAACAAAATAATTTCTTGGAAAGTTTATATTGTTAAAAGTGTACTATTAAGGAATAAGGATTGTAATAGTAAATGTCTATAAATGAAGTATTTATGGCGAAATTTTAGACTTTGAATATAAGACAATTAACATAACTACTTACCCCTATTTGATTAAACGAATTTATTCTAATAAAATGTATTCACCTAAAATATTGACTTAGAATATAATTAGAGTTTGCTTGTGGTTGATTTTTTCTTCACTAAAGGTGAAAAGACCTAATCTCAAACATCGAAAAACGAATAACAAACATCAAAAATATAATGAGCAAAAGCCTACCAAAACGTAGCGAAAATTATTCTGAGTGGTACAACGAACTCGTGAAACGAGCTGATTTAGCTGAAAATTCTGCCGTGCGTGGTTGCATGGTTATCAAGCCTTATGGCTATTCTATTTGGGAAAAAATGCAACGTGCCTTAGACGATATGTTTAAGGAAACGGGGCATGAAAATGCTTATTTCCCCCTTTTTGTTCCTAAAAGCCTTTTTGAAGCCGAAGAAAAAAATGCCGAAGGATTCGCCAAAGAATGTGCTGTTGTTACGCACTATCGCCTCAAGAATAATCCTGACAAACCTGGCAAATTGATGGTGGACCCCGAAGCCAAATTGGAAGAAGAACTCATTGTTCGTCCAACATCGGAAGCCATTATTTGGAGTACCTATAAAAACTGGATTCAGTCATACCGTGACTTGCCTTTGTTGATAAACCAATGGGCAAACGTAGTACGTTGGGAGATGCGTACTCGCCTGTTTTTACGCACGGCTGAATTCCTGTGGCAAGAGGGACACACGGCACACGCAAGCCGTGAGGAAGCTATTTTTGAGACGGAACAAATGCTGGAAGTTTATGCCACTTTTGCCGAGCAATTTATGGCTGTACCCGTGTTACGAGGCAAAAAAACTGCTAATGAACGTTTTGCAGGGGCAGAAGAAACCTATTGTATCGAAGCCATGATGCAAGACGGACGAGCTTTGCAAGCAGGAACTTCGCACTTTTTGGGACAAAATTTTGCTAAAGCATTTGACGTAAAATTCTTATCCAAAGAAAATAAACAAGAACACGTTTGGGGAACATCGTGGGGTGTTTCAACTCGTTTGATGGGT
>JANPIG010000524.1:0-5345 GCA_031424875.1 Cytophagales bacterium | reverse complement strand
TTGGCTCTTTCCAAGATGTCCTTGAGTTTGGGAACATTCATGAATTTGGGATGAAGCCAGTACGAACCGTGCGTGACATAGCATAAAAGCTCATCGTTATCTTTTCCCGTTCGGTTATTGGTAAAAAACTCAATGGTGGTAGATTTGAATAATTGAGAGCAAATTAACCTACTGACGTAATTGGCAAAGGCTTTTACCTTGTCAAAATCTTCGGGATGATGTAAGTTTTTGGAATAACCTTCCAGTTCTACAACCTTCCCAACTCGATGTTCCGATTTGAGAACGATACAATGCCGATAGGTGGCATTCTCTCTATCTCCCTGAAATTTGTTTGATTTGAAATTTCTCATAGGATTATTGCGGATAATGTTGTTTGAAAATGTGGATAAGTTTTTGAAAATTGTGGATAAGATTTTTAAAAAAATCCTGTTCCTAACTATGTTAACAACTGTAAACACAGCTAACGTTTTGATAACTCATTTATATAAATGAGATTAAACAGACCAGACCCCTAACCGTCTAACATAGAAAAAAGGCCTAAAAAATAAACCCAACATCTGGGCAAATTAATTTCAGCATGGCAATTTTTTGCCTTGTGTTGGGTTTGAAAAATTCAATAGGCAGCTACAGCTATTGAGCCTTTCGGGGTCAGTATCGTTTTAGAATACTATGGAGGTATGTAATTAAAATGTTGCATAATTTGGACTTATATTTACTAACGTACTTTCTTATACGTCACACTTACACTCAATATTAAGCCCCCAGATGGGGGAGTTTTCGTTCTTGATGATTCTGGACTCCGTCAGTCGGAGCGTCCTATCTACACCTTTTTTTGAAAATAATTATTTTTGAATGGTTAGAAAAGTGTTCCCCCGAGAATCTCGGGGGTTTACCCTAAATACCTAACCACTATTTTACAAACTAATTAATCTCTTTGCTTAGAAATTAAACCCCAACAGGGTTGGGGTTTAAAAAACACCTCTAACCTATTTAACTATGAAAAAAATTACCTTTACGCTCTTTAACATAAGATACTACCAATGCAATGCCCATACTGATGGTAATTATCCAAGTAAACCCCGAAAGAATCAACCAAAACAAGTTGTAATAACTTGCAAGTATTTCCTCTATGTATTTCATAGCTCATTCGTTTAAGTAAAAAACAAAGTTTCTGGAGAATGGCAGGAATCGAACCTTTCAGGTTTGGGCATACTTTGTCCAAACCTATCCAATCATTCTAATTAATATCACTGAAGTTTGGCAGCTTGCTTGTGCGTGGTACGCCAATTTCCACCGCCAACACTTCAATATCTTGATATCAGGGTTGGTTTAGGCATACCCCCAGAGACCCCTCTCTTTTTGAAGTGCCTACAACCCTGATAGTTAGTTGTTTCTTCTCAAAATTGTACCCAATGTATAGGCAATCATAAAACTTACCAGCAAAATACACACGCCATTAATGATTACATTCATTCTAAATCTTGGGTTAAAAAATCTTTAAATCCATCTACTTTTTCTAAGGTTTCTATGGCCCAAAAAACACCCGCCAAACAACATCCTACATAAAAAGCATACTCTGTAAAAACTAAAATATTGTTAATTGCCGTCTGATTCATAGTAATTTTAGGTTAAAAATGAAAAAAAAGAGGCTTTAAAAGCTATAATAAAGCCTCTTTAGATTGGGATATTTCCTGTTTTTAATCTCGGAAATTAGCTACTTTTCCTATGACTTAGTTACGTCATTCACCAGTCGTGAATCCCTTTACGAATCTGAAACCTTTACAGGATTCGAACCTGTGACTATTCCCACGTCTGAGAATCATATTCCCGCTATACCAAAAGGTCAACGATGTTTTTTTGTAGCAGGTAAACAAAAAAATCTCTAAAAAAAAACCCGTAGCAGTGGTTGGACTCGAACCAACGGCCTGATGGTTATGAGCCATCCGAGATACCATCTTCTCCACACTGCGATGTAATAATGGGCCTATTGGTATTTCTAAACTACCGAAACCCTCACCCATTTTGATTAAACTTCAATGCACATCATGAGCCGCCACCCAATCGCACATTCCGTTCAATATTTTTGTCTGTTTTCTTTGCCCAAATAATAGGCAAGGATTAACATTGGTATTCCTATTAAATGTATCATGCCGCCTTTTTGTGTTTGAGGCTAACAATGCCCTGAGCTGAATATTTAGCCAACCACTCATCCACCACGTCAGACTGATACCTTCTGATATCCCCAATCTGCGAACAGGGAATATTGTATTCCTTTCGCCAAATATTAAGCGTTGAAAGTGACATCTTCCAGCGTTGGGCTAATTCACGGTCTGTCAACCAAACCGATTGATTTATAGCCTGAAATAATTTTTCAGAACTCTCAATATTTTTTTCAATCAACGCCAATTGTGATTGAAGCAATTGGATACTTACGGCTACTTCCATTACATTTCAACGGTTAATTGTTTGACAAACCAATCGGGTTGCTCCTTCAGCACTTTTGGAACGAAAATTTCTAAACATCTCAAAAGTTCAACATCATCCGTCTTCCCGTTTGTGGATAGATTCATAAGTCTGACTCCATCTTTGCTCTGGAAATGCGGAAATTCCCCTAAAAAAGCATCTCTCCATCCTCTATTTCCTTTTACAACGGTTACCAGTTCAAGGATTTTTTGTTTTCTCTCGGTACGTGCTTTCGCTCCGATAAGAACTTTTGTTTTCTTTGCCATTTTCATTGAATTCCTTTTTACAGGATAATATTTTACTAACTTTACTATCAAATTTGATAATCAATTTTAATAATCAATCTAAAAATCTTTTTCACAATGGAAAACGAATCTTTTAAAGTGGGCGATGTTGTTGTCCTAAAATCTGGTAGTGAAACAATGACTATTGAATCATTAACAAATACGGATAAATGCAAATTAATTTATTGGGATAGCACTCAAAAAACTATCAAAACATTTGACTTTATTTTAACTGCTACACTCAATAAAGCATCTACTATTTAGACAATGTCTGTTTGGTATATATTCTTATGCCAAACAGATACAGCATAGTTTCAAAATTTAATCCATCTGCACGACCATGGTGAACAATTTTTATAACCTTTATCATGACTCCTTTTGGTTAAACATTATCAAACGGTAATTGTAATGTTAGTTTTTACTACTAAATTTGATAATCAAATTTGATTGTTTGTGTTTGATATGATTTATAATACAAATATAGTATGGTTTATAATACCTTGTATATGGTATATCAATATTTTTTTCTTATTAATATTGATTCTAAATAAAAACAATAAAAAAGGGCATTATTTACCATATTTTTAATAAAAGCCTTAAAAATGGATACGATTGGTCAAAGACTAAAACAACTTAGAGAAAGCAAAAAACTGACACAAGCAGAGTTTTCACAAAATCTAAGTGTCAAAAAATTACAAATTGGATTAATTGAGAATGATAAGTCTGGAATGTCATTAGACCTTGCTATAGAAATATCTAATTTTTATGGATGCTCAGTTGATTGGTTAGCGAAAGGTGAAGGACCTAAAGACTTGAAGAAAGAAAGTAGTGCTGAAGATATATATAGAGAAAAATATAATGAATTATTAGAGAAGTATAACAAAGTGCTTGAGGAAAAAGTAGAAAAACAGGAAGAAAGAATCCGGGAGCAGCCGCTCCATACCTAACTTCCACCTCCATACCTATATTAAAGATAATCTATTTTTGTATAAATTTTTAAATTAATATGCACATCAAAATGAAAAAATTATTACTACTACTTTTATTGAGACCTTCTATTTATACATTTGGTCAAACTGTTGCCGAAAAGCCAATTTCAAAGATTGATGCCTTTATGTCTAAAAAAGGCACAATGATCAGGTTTGTTGATTATAAATTTCCAGATCTAAAAACCAGTTATGATATTGCAGAAATCAGGATTAGGCAGTTTACCAATAGCCCTTCATCAAACTACTTTTTACAAATTACCAAACAAGGTAAGTATTCTAAATCAACAGCTTCGCTTGATTATGAGGATTTAGTAGAATGCCTCAAAGCCTTTAATAATCTAAAGGAAACTGCCATCGTTGATATGGCTTTACATAGCGATTATTTAGAAAATAAATTCATCGGGAATGATGGATTTGAAATCGGGTATTTTATTGAAAAGGATAAAGGAACTTGGTATGTTAAACTCGATAAAATTGGTTCAGACAATACTCTTTTTTTGCAAGATGGTACCGTGATTGAAAACCTACTTACAGAAGCAAAAACAAGAATAGATATATTGAAAGTAAAAAAGTAGGTAAAATTGAATGATATAATGACTAAAAAACTATTTTAGTTCCTTATCAAGATTCTTGTGATTCTATGAAACATCTATTTACTATAATAATTTTTCTAACTATAGTTTCCAACTCGATTGGCCAAGAAATAACCGTAGATACCACAGTGGTAGATGAAATGGTAGTCGATACTAATGTGACCGAAGATGAATTAAATCAATACATTGTAATAGAGAATGCTTTTGAAAAGTATAAAAAATTAAAAAGTCCAATCGCTTTTTCATTAGCATACATAACTCATAACGATGACGATATACCCATTGCCAATATTCAATTCTTTAGCATTACTGAGAAAATAATTGACGCCTTAACGGTTTTGGTTTATTGTTATGATAATTTCAATCGTCCTGTCAAGCACCCATTAAAGCACACAAATTATTTTGAGAGTTTATATCAAAGGGAGATAGAATTTCGTGATTTAAAAGAGCCATCTTGGGAATTAAATGGCTATGAAGGTACGACAAAATTCAGAGTAGTATTAACAAAAGTTCATTTCACAGATGGAAAAGTTTGGAATTCAAATCCAAAAAATCCAATATTTATCAAGAGTTATTGACAAATGTTTCGCCAATGTTTCTCTAATTATTTAAAAATAAACATAAATAGCTGAAAGTCAATTAGTTAAATTGTACAAGCCTGTAAGAACATTTTTACAGGATTTTTTTATGGACAAAATATCGTAAATTTGCACTTTATTAAGAAATAAATATTTCGGAATTTTAAAAAACGACGATTTGTGAGAATTTGATTGGAAATTTATGAAAGTACTAATCACATTTCACCAATCATCAATACAGAAGAATAAATGTTAAATGTATCAAATGTTTCTCTCCGTTTCGGAAAACGGGTACTTTTTGAAGATGTAAATATCAAGTTTGTAGAAGGCAACTGTTACGGTCTTATTGGGGCGAATGGTGCAGGGAAATCTACATTTTTGAAAATACTTTCGGGCGAAATTGATTCGCAAACAGGTTCAGTTACAATGAACCCCGGC
>JANPIG010000523.1:0-7863 GCA_031424875.1 Cytophagales bacterium | reverse complement strand
GCTGAAACCACTAAATTAATGAAGCGAGCCGCATAAAAATTTTCTTGTGGCTCAACCAATTTATCTTCAATTGTCCATATTGATTGTTTTGGAGATTCTCCAATCATGAACATCGTATAAAATTTACTTGCTTCTAAGCTTGTTCTATCAGAAAATGCAGTATCACCTTTTACAGGTTTGCCGTAATCATTACCCACTCTTCTATCTAATATTAAGTTAAAAGCTGACGTGCCTGGCTTTACAGAGGCATACGTAGCGGAACCAGGCCATGTACCAGGCGAAGATAGTGCGTTTCCGTTAAGTTTATCCAAATCTTGATAAACATAAAAGCGAGTTACCCCCACCCCAGGAGCTCCTGCTGGAATATTGGAAGTGTAAGTATTAATCACTTTTAAATTTGCTTTAGTTGGGTCAGCAAATTGCCATTGCTGATTTGCCTCTATTAGATTCTTTTCACAGGAAAATAATCCTGCAAAAAATAATGTTAAAACGATAGTTGATATATATTTCATGTCGATAAATCTGTTTTATATTAGTTTTTTATAGCAAAAAACGTAGGAATTGTGTGATAATCTGGATCAAGCCCTTTCACTTTTTTAAGTGCATCCACATTCCAGAGATATTCTGAATTGTATCTTGGGCGTACACGATAAACATTTTTGCTTAAATTATCAGGATAATAAGTCGCCAACGTCCAAGTTGGATACACATCTGGACTATATTGATAACGACGTAAGTCCACCCATGTTTCTTCAAAGCCATATCCCCAAAGTGCTAAATATTTTTGAACCATAATATCCTTGATAGTCAACTCACTGGCAGTTTTTGGACTTACCGCTGCGATATAAGCAGTAACTTCAGCGGGTGTAAAATCTTTATAGCCAGTATAATTTTTCGTAAACATATCAAAACTGGCTTTAATACCTGCTTGAAAAGCTGCATAAGCCATGTTTTTATCTCCCTTCAAAAAAGCTGCTTCTGACTTGATAAATTGCAATTCTGCCAAAGTCATGATTGGAAATTTTGCATTATTCTTGAAAAAACTTCTTGCATTGGCATCAACTCCTCCTACTGGGGAGGCATTGGTAGCTGTCCCAAAGAAATTATACGTTTTTCTGTTGGCTGGTAAAGTGGTACTTTCTCCCAAATTCATGGTAATTCCTCTAAAAACGCCGTCATCACTGGGTTTAAAAAGATATGCCATGCGTGGGTCTTTTACACCTGAGTAAATTGATGATCCATCCATTAAACGAATGACATAATCGGAAGGGCGATAGAGTGGCATATTTCCACGGCGAGGTCCAAAGAAATTAGCATCAGCTGAAGATGCAGCACCATTGTTATACTGAACCATTGCTTCATCATCTAAACTTGCAATGGACGCATCTACATTTTTAATTACGTCATCGGGTTTGTAGGTACTTTTCAAAGAATAACGATGAGCCAATTTCGCACGAACGCCATTCACAAATTTTTGCCATTTTGCCATATTCCCTCCATAAAACCATTTATCAGCATTAATAAAATCGGCTGAAATTTGTTTTGATGAAGCTCTTTTTAAATTATTTTCAGCAGAATCACAAAGCACAGCCACATATTTGTAAACGTCTTCTTGTGAATCATATTCAAAAGTAAGTCGTTCAGTATCAAAGGCCTGTCTTAAAATTACATCTCCATGATAATCAGTCAAATTCAACCAACTCCATGCAAAGATGGCATAACCTGCTCCAACGTATTCAGGTTTATTTTCCTTACGAGCATCACGAATCATGTTGTTTACGTTCTGTCCTAATAACCAATAGTGCATTCTCCATTTCTCGCCTCCATTGTCAGAGTTTGGATCATATCCTTGTCTGTCCCAAGAACCACTTGCGGAGGTGATTGTCCAGTATTGAGTATATCTGCCTGTAAAACGAGAATCAAACTGAATGCCACCTGCCATATTTGCAAACAAAGCGGGCAGTGCTTCCGATGGAGCAACTTCTGTTGGAGCATTCGGATTTTTGAAGGCTTCTTCAATATAGTTTTTGCACGAAAACGTACTGAATGCCAAAATAAATAATATGAATATTTTTTTCATTTTCTTAATGTCTGTTAATAAACTTGATTATTTTACTTTGAAATCAACTCTAATGCCTGCCGAGAATCCACGAGGAATCGAAGTTGAAAACCAGTCGATACCAAAACCACCAATCCCCTGCGTTGAAGCATTATTTGAATTTGTTGCGGTTGGATCTGCTCCTGAATAATTTGTTAGAATGAACAAATCTGTTCCATTAACAAATACGCTGGCATTTTCAAATCCAATTCGACTCAATAAACCTTTTGGAAGAGAATAGCTTAATGATAGTTGACGTAAACGAAGCCAATTAACGCCTCTTTCAACAAAATTTACGGGATAAAGTCTTCCATCTTGATAATAAGATGTGGACTGAGGATATATTTGGATGGTATTGATAGTTGGTTTGTCGGTTTCCTGTAAACCGTCATTTAATACACCTGGCACGATTTGAGCTTTTTCACGGTTGAGAGTAATGGCGGTATGACCAACCAATGTACGAGCATAAGCCGTTCCATTCATAATATCGCCACCTTTTCTGATATCCAATAGGAAAGAAAGATTAAATTTTCCGTAGATACTAAAACTGTTATTTACACCAAGCGTAAAATCAGGATTACGTTCTCCAATTTTCTGATAATTTGGATTTACTAATGGATTTCCTGTACCTGGGTCAATTAATGTTTGGCCCTTTGCATTACGAAGATAATCTTGCCCAGTGATTGAAGTGGTTGAACCTCCTGGAATCAAACCGTTTCTGAAACCACTTACGAAAGTATCTGAATTATAATATTCGGGAATATTACCTGGTAGATTTAATACTTCATTCTTGGTCGAAGCAAAGTTGAAAGTAGTATTCCAAACTAAATTCTTAGAGACGATTGGTTGCCCCGTTAAAATTACTTCTACGCCTTCATTACGGGTATCAGCAACATTGAGCGTTGATAAAATAAAGCCCGAGCCATAGCTCAAACGCACACCACGGACGATTTGACCAATATTTTTAGTGTTGTAATAAGCTGCATCAATCCCTAATCTGCCCTTAAAGAACTTTAATTCCGTTCCGATTTCATACGTGCTTTGACGCTCAGGAACGATAAATGGATTGTTATTGGTAAAACCGTATCCATAACCCAATCCACTGGTCAATTGCTTTGCATAAACCGATTGTGAACCATACGGAGAAATATCTTTAGCCGTTTGAGCTACTGAAGCACGCAATTTACCATAAGTAAACACATTACTTTTAGGCATCAAATCACTAAATATAAAGGCTAAACTGGTGGCAGGATAGAAAAATGAACGAGCATTCTCTGGAAGTGTTGAAGTCCAGTCATTACGTCCTGTAACGGTCAATGTCAGCCACTTATCATAACTCAAAATGTATTCACCAAACACACCTTGTAAGCGTCTAAGAGTCAAAGTATCTCTTCCTAACGAACGACTATCTAAATAAGTAGCGGGATTGATTGTTCTAAATTCTGGAATAAATGAATTACTACCTACAATTTGTCTTGTTAAACCCTGTCCACGCTTAGAGAAAGTTTCTGTTTTGAAATCATCTACTGCCGTTCCAATTCTCAAATCCATACTAATTTTTGAATTGATTTTTTTACTTGCTCCCACAATAAATACACCACTCATTCCACGAAAATCCTGTGTATATTCCTCTAATTGTCCGCCAACGTTAATAAAGTCGTTTGAATTTGGATGATAGAAAGTATATCCACTCTGGTTATATCCATCTTGACTTCCTTTTGCAATTAAAGTAAGCCAATCCAAAGGTTTATAAGTAATCGAAAGATTATAGATTCTTCGATAAGTAGCATCTTCACTCTTATTTTTATTAACAGACCAATAGGCATTATCAATCTCGGCGAAGTTATCATTATCAAAGAATCTACGACGTACATCGTTAGATTTTTCGTAAACAGACGCATCATCCGTTACAGGCCAGTAAAGCAATCCTTGTAAATATCCATTCGCACCTTTCAATGCCTTTAAATTCTTACTTTCAGTATAAGTTCCTGATAAAGAAACGTCTAATTTTTTATTTAATGATGAATATCCCAAGGTCAATTTACCGTTATATCTATCCGCTGAAGTATTAGGTACAGTTCCTTTTTGATTGAGCGTTCCCAAAGAGGCACGATAAGTAAAACGGTCTTTACCACCATTGATGGATAAATTGTGTTGAGCAGATAAAGCATCTTGAAAGAAATTTCTTAGATTATCGTAAACAGGTGTTCCTGCAGATAATTTGGGGCCAAACAATGAACGAGTAAGAGTTGAAGTACCAAAACTTCCTGGTCCGTACACCGTTTGGGTAGCCTCTGGAAATAAATAGTTTTGATCCACTCTGAAAGAGTTATTATACGAAATTTTTGGTTTACCCGCCTGTCCTTTTTTTGTTTTGATAATGATTGCACCACTACCAGCATCAATGCCATAGAGCGAAGTGGCCTCTGGTCCTTTTAAAACGGTAAGACTTTCAATGTCATTTGGGTTAATATCTGCTAAACGATTTGAGAAGTCATTATCTCTATTAGAACCACCAGAAGCTAATTGCCCTTGATTCAGAGTGGAGTTATTAATGGGCAGACCATCAATAACAATCAAAGGTGAATTATTACCACTCAATGAATTAAAGCCACGAAGTACAATGGCAGAAGATGCCCCAGGAGCCCCTGAAGTAGCATTAATAGTAGCACCTGCCACTCTTGATTGCAGAGCATTAAAAATATTTTCACGTCCTGATTCCGCAATATCATCACCGCTAACGGTTTGAGTAGCATATCCTAAAGACCGTTTACTTTTATCTAAACCAAATGCAGTCGTTACTGTAACCTCCTCCAATTGTGACGTTGAACTGATTAAAGAGACATTAATTTCATTTTTAGCTCCTATCTTAACCTCCTGCTTTTCGTAACCCAAAGAACTGAAAACAAGAGTTGCTCCTTCTTTTACAGAAATTTTGTAAAATCCTTCTGAATTAGTGGTTGTTCCACGAGTAGTACCTTTTACCAGAATACTTGCTCCTGGCAAAGCACTTTTATCTGATTCTGTAATTTTTCCAGTTATCTGTCTGTCTTGCGACCAGCCTGTTTGTACGAAGCATAAAAGGCTCATACACAGCGATAACCACTTTAATTTGCTTAATAATTGTCTTTTCATACTGAAAGTGGATTGTTGATTAAAATTAATTTGATGAAATAATACACTAAAATCATTATTTTTTATCAGAAATCAAATACGAAGCCAAAAAGGGCGAACCATAGTTCGCCCACTGGTAATAAGTAGTTTGGTTCGAAGTGGCATTATAATTTTTCAAGATGCCTATTTATGCTTGTTTAGATAAATTTATATTGACTTAAACAAGCAAATTCATGCAAATATTTAACAAAAATAAGAAAGAATTTGGTAATCTTTGTACATATTTGTCTAATTTTATCACAACATTTTACAATTGCTGAGTATAAATTCTTTATTTTAGGGTTTCGATATAAATAAAAACCGCATAAACACGCAATGATTTTTACTGAAAACAGACTCATGCTCAAAAAAGAGCGTCAAGCATTAATCATTAAGCAGATTAACTTACATAATAAAGTGCTTTCATCTGACCTTAGCACTGAACTGAATGTATCGGAAGATACCATTAGACGTGATTTAAATGAGTTGGCTTTGGAAAATAAAATTGTAAAAGTTCATGGCGGGGCTTTATCGAAATCCTATAATTTTACGGCTACTCAGAAAGAAACGTATGCTTTTGATGAAAAGAATATCATTGCTCAAAAAACAATTTCTCTTATCAAAGACGGCATGACAATTCTGTGTAGCGGAGGAACAACCATTCGTGCTATTGCTAATCAACTGCCTGAAAATATGAGCGTTACGTTTTTTACAGTAAGCCCTTTGATTTCTTTAGAATTAGTAGAACATCCTAATACGGAAGTAATTTTATTGGGTGGGACATTGTCAAATTCTTCCAAAATATGTGTGGGTGGTGAGGTAGTTTCTAAAATCAATGAAATTAAAGCTGATTTATGTATTTTAGGAATTAATGGCATTGACGATGACGGAATTAGCGATTCTGACCATGAAGTGGTGCAAGTTAAAAAAGCTATGATTAAAGCCTCAAAGCAATTAATCACCCCCATGATTTCTGAAAAACTTAATTCTACCTTGCGGTTGAGTGTATGTTCTCTTGAAGAGATTGACTTCCTAATAACTGAACTATCGCCCGAACATCCTTCTCTTCAAACATACTCTTCAAAAGTTGGAATAATTTTGTAAATTATTAATTAAAAGATTTTGTTTTGTAAACGATTAATTGTACTATTTAAAGAATTATCTTGGTAAGTGCAACTATTATATAATTTTTCCGTTATATTTGTACTGAAATAAATCAATCAACGTGAACTATAAAGCGGAAGGTTCATTAAAAACAAACAAATAAAATGGAGACATTAGGTTACATGGCGGGGATTTTAACAACGATAGCTTTCGTTCCCCAAGTTTTACAAATTTATAAAACTAAATCTGCGAAGGACGTTTCATTGGCGATGTTCTTACTTTTCACAACGGGTGTTGGAATGTGGTTATTATACGGAATAAAATCGCACGCTGTTCCTGTAATTGCAGCCAATTCGATTACCTTAATTTTATCAGCAGTGATTCTTTTCTTTAAATATAAATATAGAAATAGTAAAGGGATATAAACTTTATCAATAAATAAAAAAGCCTTGTTTCAACGATTGAGACAAGGCTTTTTTGTAAATTGGGCTTTCAAAAATAAAATCTGAAAGCAATGTATAAAAAGATAAAGTATTTTCTGGTACTGACCGTTCTCATTCAATCACTTACTGACTCATTCACCTCTCAGGCACAGCAAGATCAACTGTACATTGCTTATCCTTTTATGCCTCTGACGGTCAATCCTGCTTATGCGGGAAGTCGTGAAATAATTAACTTTACTGCCATTTATCGTAGAAGACCATTGTTCAGTGCTGTTACTGGTACTACAATCACTACCCAACAATACCTCACTTTTGATATGCCTATCGCCAAAGATAAAATGGCAATCGGTTTTCAAGCCTACAACGCCGACCAAGTGCTTGGTACTGTCGGCGGAGGAATCCGAGGGAATTTAGGACTATACGGTGATTTTGCTTACCGTATATCGCTGCCTAACGATGGAAAATTAGCTTTGGGTGTGCAGGTGGGGGTCACTCAAGTACCCGCTGTAATTGGTATTGGGGGTGGCTCTAATTTTAATTCAAGTCTGGGAGCAGGAATTTATTATCATAATGATGATGCTTATTTAGGCGTATCAATGCTAAATTTCAATGCTGCCGAAGGTTACTCAAAACCGTTATTTGTTACGGGGGGCTATGTTTTCACAATTGATGATGAATTTAAAATCAAGACAGGAGCATTGCTCAGAAGGATTTCTTCGATTTATGGAAGTAGCACCAATATTGACTTAAATGCCACTGCATGGATTAATAATAAATTTGGCATAGGAATATGGTATCAAAACACCGGTTCAGACCTCAACGAGAAGGCTTATTTAGGCTCATTTCAAGTACAACTTAAGAAAATCCAAATAGGTTATGCTTATGATTTTGCAGGAGCAGGTACAAATTCGCTTGCAGGTAACGAAGGGTTTCATCAATTGATGATTAAGTACGAAATTGACGCTGGAAATGGCAAATCAGCAGTGTTTAAGTATTTTTGAGATTATTTTCGAGAAAATTATATCAAAAAAAAGCCTTCTTGAACTCATCAAGAAGGCTTTTTTG
>JANPIG010000522.1:0-1071 GCA_031424875.1 Cytophagales bacterium | reverse complement strand
ACGGGAAAGGGCATTGCTTATGGCGATGCTCTTTTTATTTGTTTATGATCCAACAAAAAAGCCTGATACCAGCGACATCAAGCTTTCATTACTACTAATTTATGGTAACAATATTTTTAAAATCTATAAATTAGTTATTTAAAAATTTTCGTAACGAGTGTATATAAAAATAATTAGCATTTTTTCATTATAAACTTTTGAAATTATCTTTGCCTCCTTGACATTGATGGAAAATACTTTATAAAAACTTTCCCAAGATGTTATTTTTTTACCTAACATTAATATTTCTACTTCTGCGTTGCAGATTAATACTGAATATTCCCAAGCTGCATTTTACTTGCATTTTTAAAAATAAAAATAGAAATTGGCAATAAAAAAACTTGGGATGAGTCAATTTTAAAAATAGAAGATGTTTATCAAAGATAGAATAATTTTTACGAAATTAAATTTCTATATATTGATGATTTAGTGAGTGGTATTTTAGATTTAACTATAAGTAATCTGTGAAGAGTGATTTGGGGTTAGGGTATCAAAAAGGTCTTCAAATTCACTAATTACAAGTGATTTGAAGACCTTTTTTTAGTACGAACAGACTTTTCCATTTAAAATAAAAATAAATGATTGAACAGGTTTGTCAAAATATTACATCATCATTTTAAAATTTTATTCCTACATCCTTTTCCTGACTGCTTCATATAGAACTACGCCCGTAGCTACCGAAACATTAAGTGAACCCACTCTCCCAGCCATAGGAATGGCTGCTAACTCATCAGATATTCTTAATAATTCTTCTGAAATACCGTCTTCTTCTGATCCCATAATGATGGCGGTTGGTACGGAAAAATCAACGTCATAAATATTTTTAGTCAATTTTTCCGAGCAGGCAACTACTTGTATTCCAGAGTTTTGCAAATATTTAAGGGTTAGAAATAAATTATCTTCCCGACAAACAGGCAGGAAATTTAATGCTCCTGAAGAAGTTTTCATGGCATCAGAATTTATTTGAGCACCTCCTTTACTGGGAATTACAACGGCATGAACACCGGTACATTCGGCAGTACGAGCAATTGC
>JANPIG010000521.1:0-1254 GCA_031424875.1 Cytophagales bacterium | reverse complement strand
CTTAAATTTTCCTTCTACGGTTGAGCCTAACATTTTGAGCTTGAATGATACATTTGCCGTTGTAGGTTTCCAATTTTGGCCATTTAGGCTTATTGAAAAACTTACGAATAAAAGAATAAATAAGATTTTGTTCATGGTTTTATGGGCATTAATCTGTAGGAAACTGCAATCATCGGAGTTAGTGATTTATATCGCCAACGGTTGTTTTGTCCATCGGGCAATGTTACTTTTTTATTGCTGGTATACTCTGTAAATAAAAAGCTAAATCCTGCCCGAATTCCTATCTTCTCAGTTGCCCAATATCTGGCGTAAATCTCTGAATTTAAATTACCTAAATCTGAGTCACTCACTAATAAAAGGTTCAAAGCCGTAGGGGTAGCCGAAGAAGTTGTGGTGCCATCAGCAAATGTACGTTTATTCTTTTTAGAGATTAATTCTCCTGTTTGGTCTGCCCCAAAAGAATACCCTATGGCATCAATATTAAAACCTACTTCCAATTTTTTTGATAAAGCATATTGCAAATTTAGGGAAACATTTAAAGAATTTACTTGTGCTTTGGGTAAATAAAGGGTATCAATGTTGGCATTGATATCATCGGCGAATAAAGCTCCAAAACTGGTACTCCCTGAAGTAAATTTTGCAGGGGCAGTTCGAGCTTCAAAATTATGTTTGAAAAAAGAGGTCAGCCTAATGCCATAGCCAAGTTTGAAACGTTTAGATTTTCCGAATCCATACAATTGGGTAAATGAAAAAGCTGGAGCAAATACACTACTATTTCCCGTTAAAGCAAGGTCGAAAGTTTTATAAGAATCTCTAAACTCTTGAGCTGAAATTTGAAAAGAAATTAGCGTAAAAAAAAGTAAAACAATCAGATTTTTCATAAATTCTTTTTAAGAATAGTTTGTTGATGAAATGCAACGAAGTAAATATAATCGACTAGTTTTTAAGTGTTTACTCTAATTTAGCACTACCAAAAAGTACCGTAAATTGCTTGCACCACACCAATACATATTTCTGTCTTGTCAGGTTGGCAGCAGAAGGTATATCTAAGATAAAAGTACCGGTTTTGTCTAATTTCATTACTGTTATTGATCCAGTAGCATTTTTGTCCTCTGCTAAATATATATACAAATCTGGACCTGCATCTGTTTTGAAGTTTTCAAAAGAGAGGTATTTTTTTGTAGGATCTACTTTGTCAACCACTACCTTCACTGTTCCAGACGTTGGGTGAGCCCCCGCCAAGAATGTGCCCAC
>JANPIG010000520.1:0-2716 GCA_031424875.1 Cytophagales bacterium | reverse complement strand
GTGGAAGTGAATTTAATAATGGACAATTCTAAAAAGGCAAATGAGAATTTGAGAAAGTTTGGAAGAAATTGTTTTACTTGAATTGATAGTTAATAAGAAAGGTTCTGCACAAAGTTTCTCTCGGATATTTTTATCAAATATTTCAAACTGGAACTCATTTTGAAATATTATGATAATGTCGTCAGAATATCGTCTATAAAAACACTTCTCTTCACTTCTAACATAATTTTCAATTATGTATTTATCAAAGTGTAACAAGTAAAGATTTGCAAGAAATGCACTAATTGGTGTACCTTGTGGAATTCCTTTTTGCTTCCCTGTTTTATCTTTTGGATTAACACTAATTAAGTTTTTACTGGCAATTTTGGCTCTAAAATCTTTTGGATTAATAAAATATGATTTCAATTTAGGCTTGCTGTTGATGAAATCGTGTTTTTTCAATAATCCTTTTTCTTTGTCTGAACAAGCAATAATTATGTCGTCCAACTCAACAAATGAAAAATTTGTGATTGACTTGAAAATTTTAAAGTGAACTTCGTCCAATCTGTCAACCTGCATTAACTCACTCCAACATTTTTTCAAATAGTTGTGATTGAGGGTTGGAAAGAAGTTTTCAATATCATAACAAACAGCGTAGCAATTTTTCCTTTTTTTAATTTCGTCAAAAACCTCTTTGGCAAAGTGAATGTTACATTTGTTACTATCGCTATCTTCTAAAATAGGAATTCGTCTGTAAGCAATTATACTTTTATCAAGTTCATCGTCTTCTCTTAAAACTGCTTCGTATTTGGGTCCCAAAATTTCATTCGTAAAATAAGAGTAAATATGTGCATCTAAATGATTTGCATAAAATATTTCTCTATTTTTTGCTGTTGGTTTTGCCTTTTCAGAAATGTAGTCAAAATGACTTCTCTCATCATTTGCAAGTTTTTTATATCGCCTTGTGCTAAGTGTTTCGTGTATTAATGGAAAAAAATTATGGTCTTTTACCTTTTTTTGGATATATCCTAACACAGAAGTTTCATCATCCTTCCGTAATTTGGAAGATATGTGCAAATATCCTTTTGGTTTGTACCATCCTTTGTTTTTTTTCATTTTAAATAAAAATGCAGAAAAGGTTGTAGCGGCTTTCTATGGCTATCATACTTACTATCCAGGCTTGCCTTCCCACCACGGGGTAATTCTTTGCTATCTTTGTAAACTAATCAATCTAATGACTAACAATTCACTTGTAGAAGGTTCTGAATGGCATTTGTTCAATATAATTGAAACTATCCATTGGTTATTTCTAATGTAGCCCCAGCCATAGCTAAACTATGCGTTAAATATTCGCCTTGGCAAATGTATGATAAAGAACTTTCACCCTTTCTGCAATGCAAATCTACAAAAATAATATTAGTTTTATCTGTAAGTTCATGTTGAGTTGCTCGTCCAGAATGACCACCAACGTACGAGTATTTATGAAGAAGGGGGACTTTGGAACTCGTCAGCCCGTAACTGATGCTGGGTTTTGTTCCAAAGTTGATTTACTTCAAAATGCTTCATAGTATTCCGTCCGACGGAGCAAATGTTGGTTAATGTACTGATGTTCAATTATTTCCGTCCGCCCCCTTTTTCATAAATACTGTGTTATAGGGCGTTTTTCTTATTTCACAATCCATATAATTGTCAATGAGTCTCTAAAAATTAAGTCGTCTGGTGTAAAGTTAAATGATTGAGTGTCGTCTCCTGATGACATTCCAGCAGCAGCATAAGTGTGTCTTTTTTCAACTAATTCCATTCCACTATCACGACCAAAACTGCCATATGTAATGTCATTTATTTTTATAAGTTTAAGTCCTGCCGCTTTTGCTATACCATTTGCTTTTTCATTACCATCCTTAACTGCGAATTCAATAATTTGTGATTGAACTTTTTGTTTTAGTTGTTCTGAAAGTTCAAAGTCAAAGCCGAAGTCAATTGCCTTTTCACTTTTTGAGAACTCAGATACTATTTTTTGAAGTGTCTTCTGTTCATAAACAAATTCAAGTCTAATGTTTTGAGAAGCAACATAACCACTGTCAATGGATTCATTGTTTTTGTAGATTCGATTCTTTGAAACCGCAAAGTTTGTTGTTCTTATATCCTTTTCTTGGAACCCCATTTTTTTTAGCAACTCATTGTAATAATTTGATTTGTCACCAAGTTCTTTAATTGCGTCACCCATTTTTGGTTTGACTTCTGAAACAGAAATATTCAAAACTCCAAGGTCTGGTTTTACAGTTACTCTTGCTACACCTGTAACATTTAAAGTCGGTTTTTCTTTTTCTTGACCCAAAGCAGTTATGGATAGAATCAAAAGAAAAATTGTTGTCAGTCTTTTCATGTTGTCAGTATATTTTTGTTTTATGTCTGTTTTGTTGTCCTCCTAAAATGCCCTATAACGAAAAAGTATTGTGGAAGGTGGGGGCTTCAATGCTCGTCCGCCCGAACGTATGCCGATATAAATTACTGATGTTCAATTACTTACAAATGTTTGGCAGTTTCCGTCCGACGGAACAAAAGTACAAAAGAATCACCAAAGTTCAATTACTTCCGTCCGCCCCCACTTGCCACAATACTATGTTGGCGGCTGTTTTTATTTGTGTCGTATTGCTTAATATCCTAAGTCTTTTCTTATTTTTTCGATTGTCCTGTCAGCTCTAACTAATGTCATGTTACCAGTGGAAATATAAAA
>JANPIG010000519.1:0-2494 GCA_031424875.1 Cytophagales bacterium | reverse complement strand
AACAATTAAAGTAAAATTAGGAGCTATTACTCAAAACTTGACGCTTTCATTAGTGCCCTCAACAGAGGATTTGAATGAAGTACAAGTTATTGGTTTTGCTACTGAGCGTTCTTTGCAAGAAACATCAGCTTCAATTTCATTATTGACAGCCAAAGACCTTTCAAAAACAAATGCTACTTCTTTAGCACAATCGTTAAATAACTTAGCTGGTATTAGAATTGACCAATCTGGTCTTGATAATCAGCGTGTTACCATTCGTGGTATTGGTGCAAATTCCAACTTAGGGGTTCGTGGTATTAAGGTTTATTTTAATGATATTCCCTTGACTGAACCAGACGGTTACACTCGTATGGAAGCCTTGGATTTCACCACTATTGGTCGTGTAGAAATCATTCGTGGACCTGCCTCTTCATTATATGGAACGGCAAATGGCGGTGTGATGAATTTTAATTCTGAAAAAGCCACTTACGGTGGAACAAGCCTTCAATATGGTGGTTTGTTTGGCTCGTATGGATTAGGCAGAAGCGGTTTAATTTTTAAACATGGTTCTGCAAAGGCAAATATTTACGCATCGGTTACATCACAAGGTTCAGATGGATATCGTACTAATAACCGTTCTGACAGAGATAATGTCAATTTTGCAGGTCAATTCTTTTTAACTGAAAAGTTTTCAATTAATACCGTATTTGCTCGTTTGCATGATAATGTACGCTACCCATTAGCTTTGACCTATGACCAAGCAAAGGCAGACCCTTCACAAGATGCTTTGGTTTCTCCCGTTTCTGCTTCTTTACCAAACGGTCGTAGAGCAGCTTTTTATAATACTGGCCGTGACCAAACTTGGACTCGCTGGGGTATCAATGCAAAGTATGAAATATCCGATGCTTTTAAAGTGTCTGCGAGTTATTTTGGAGGTAAAAATGATCAAGTAAGCAACAGCTTAACTGGTCCAGCCACCACATTTACTTCTCTTGGAAATAGTGAAGGTCTTCGTGGTATTATTACCTTTAAACCTAAAATGGATAAGTTACAAACTGCTTTTAGTGCAGGGGTGGAATATCAAACATTTTCTCAGGATGGCAAGAATTTTAGCGTGAGTACCGCTGACAATTCAAAAGCTGCAACACCTGCTGCAAGTGTAGTGAACGGAGGGGATAACACATTATATTTTGCTCAGGCTGATATTGAATTAACGCCAAAAACCATCTTGACCGGTGGAATTGGTTTTATTTCCTATAATTACAACCGTACTGACAGACTTAAAAATAATGCTACTGATACTAAAAACTTTAATAATCAGTTAGCCCCAAGAATAGCTTTAAATCATAATTTTGGCGATTTCTTAGCTTTACGTACCTCTTTGAGTAAGGGATTCACACCTCCAATTTTGAACGAGGCAGTATTTAGTGCAACTTCTGGAAATTTCATACCAACATTGGATGCTTCTACTTCTCAGCAAATTGAGTTTGGAGCAAGAGGAAGTTTATTTAAAAAGCGATTAACTTACGATGTTGCCTATTATAATATGGTAATTGATAATGAATTAGTAACAGAAACCCGTGATTTTACGCCCATTGCCCGTAATGCTGCTAAGACAAATCGTAATGGTGTAGAGATTTCTTTATCATATGACGCTATAAAAGCTGAAGATAAGCAGGCAATTACGTTGTTGCGTTACCGTGCATCTTTTACTTCTCAAAATTTCAAGTATGATTCATATCAAAAAGAAACCGTTTATAACGTTACAGCTTTCCCAGCAGCTTTGTACACAAGATATGGTCAACCAGATGAGCCAGTTAAAAAGGAAGGTTTAGAGCCCCAATTACAAGCTGACGGAACCTATAAAGATGTAAATGCAGTCAGAGGTATCTTAACAGAAGATTTTTCTGGCAATGCAATTCCGGGCTATGCTCCCATTATGTTTAACTTAGGATTCGATGTAGAGTCTGCCATGGGATTGTATGCAACGGTAAACTATAATTTTGTTGATAAAACAGAATTGTTTGATGGAAATAAAGCACTTACGTTAAGGAGTGCTGCAACTGGACAAAGAACATTGGTTACTGGGACGGGTACTGGTGGTGTACCAGCCGTGCCTGTACAAGTTACTCGTACCTACCGTGAGGCTTATTCAATCATTAATTTAGCGTTAGGTTATCAGAAAACATTTGGTTTAGTAGGTCTTAGAGTTTATGCCAACATTGATAACCTTTCTGATACGCAATATTCTGGTTTTGTGAGAGTTAACGATGATCAAGGTCGTTATTTCAACCCATCGTTACCAAGAAACTTTTCATTAGGAACAAACTTGACGTTTAATTTCTAAGATTTTTTTAAATAAAACAAAAAAGGCTCAATTCATAACTGAGCCTTTTTTGTTTTCTAAGAGGTAGTGTTTTATTCCGTGTCTAAAGTTCTTATCATCGTAAATTTCAAATCATGTCCAAGCGAATATTCACAAGCACGTGTACCAGAGGGAAAAGTAGCAAATTGG
>JANPIG010000518.1:0-1330 GCA_031424875.1 Cytophagales bacterium | reverse complement strand
GGTACGTAACCCATAGACGCAATGCGAAACAAACCCAATGAAAAATGGTACTAAAACAGACAAATGCCTAATTGAAAGGAGATTTTAATTTGATAATTTTGAGAAGTTTTTATTTGAAAAATTATATTAAAATATTGATTTTCAGAAAATTAACTTCTGTACTCATCACTAAGTATAAATTCTAAATCATTGGTAAGGACTAATTGATGTAATGGATTTAAAATTGTTTTAAATAGCTACGAAAAATGGTAAATGGTTAGTTTACAATTTTCAATTTTCAAATTATTTATTAATGACGAAAGAGAAATTTTTAATCAAGTATGGTATCAATAATTGATTCTAAAGATGAGATTTTATCTAAAACTGTTCTTTGCGTATTTTCATTTTGCATATCAGTTTTCAAAATACTCATGGCTACATCTAAGGCTGAAAGTGCTAAAAGCCTTTGAGTACTTTTGATACCATTTCTTTCCTGATAATATAGGATTTTTTCGTTAATCAACTTAGCCGCTTTTCTAATGATTTCCTCCTCGGCAATATTGGCAGGTGTGGGGCTAAAAGCCTCCGTTCCAACGATAATATTGCAAGGTATTGGTTTGGTCATTTTTTGAAAAGTTAAAGCAGTTAGAGAAGTTACATGGCTAAAGCAGGTGGTATAATTGAATAGAAAAAGACTTGGTAATATTACATAATTCCCATCTTTATAACTCTTTAACTTTATAACTCATTGACTTTATAACTTTATAACTAATTGCTAAGTTGGCTAATACATTTCTCTATTTCTAAAATATATTCGTCAAGTTTTTCTTTCAATTGGACAGGGTTGCCTGTACTTTTTAGATTACTTACTGCAATCTTAGTGAATTTATCTGATTTTTTAAAGTTTTTTACTTGTTGGTTTAATTTTTTCTGTAATTCTTGATTCTCTTTTAAGGTATCATTTAGGACATTTCTAAGATTCTCATTATCCTTTTTTGATTCATCAAAAGCCCGTTTCATCTCTATATAATTCTCCGCCAATACTTTGAGTTTTTGTTCCAAAGCATTGAATCGTGTAAAAATTTGTATTTGAGAATGGTCCATTTATTAAGAGAATAGATAACAGAGAATATATAATAGTTTTTGGAGGAGGAAGAAAATTTGATAAATTTTAAACAACTATTCTCTGTTCTCTATTAACTATTCACTAATTACACAAATTTCTCAAAAAAAATTGACATTTCACTTTAAAAATGCGTATTTATCTCTGATTCTCAATGGAATAATAGTCTTTCGCTCAACAATTACAACACCTATAGTATATAAAAGCAGTAATATTAAATGATAAGGT
>JANPIG010000517.1:0-3682 GCA_031424875.1 Cytophagales bacterium | reverse complement strand
GCTGCTTCAATCTCTACATTAGTTAATACACCGTTTTTATAACGAATATTGGCTAAGTTGAGTGCATACTGTGCTTGTTTGACGTTTTGCTCAGATAAATCCAACTTATTTTTTGCAGTGTTATAATCATTTTGAGCCGCTTCCAAATCCCTTTTCAAGGCTTGATTCGTTACATCAACTGAATATTTTAACATTTCACGGTTCAACTTGGCAATCTCAGTTTGGTGAGCCCCACGGTGTCCTGTATAGACAGGTATGGTCAATTTTACCCCTACGACTGAGTTAAATTTAAAATCATCTGTAATATCGGGCGTTTCACCATTTATTCTTGGCAAATAGCCATTTTTGATACCAACTTGAGCATTTGCTGCCAACGTTGGGAGTGTTGCCATTTGAGCAATTTTAATATCTCTCTCGACAATTAAATCTCGGTCTTTCAAGGATTTCAAATCATAATTATTGGCTTGGGCTTGCGTAGTAGCAGTTTCTACGGTCAAATCTGCCGTTCCAGCATTGAAATTTGTTCCCGCAGGAATCATGCCGTGAGCGTCTTTCCCAATCAAAGAAGACAAATAAATTATCTGTCTTTCCAACTGACTTTGCAAATCGGTCAATCTACTTTCTGCATTTTTGTATCGAACCTGAACCGACACTTGGTCATAATCCAAAGCATCTCCTTGCTTTAAACGGCTACTGATAATTTTACCGTTATCATCCACCAATTTCAGTTGTTCTTTTTGTACTTCAATGGCCTTTTGAGAAAAAATTATTCCGTAATAAAGGTTAGCAACTTGATAAGCATAAACGTTCTTTAACCCTTCCACACCCGTTTTTGCCAATTCTGTTTCTAATTTAGAACGTTCGATATTGACAAATTGCTTACCCCAATCATAAATCACATAATTACCACCAATGTTGGCATTATAGTTCATATTAGGTTGGAATTGCAAACTTGTTGGCACACCGCCAAATGCAAATTGTGCCTTCGCTACGGGGTCAATGCGAGTTACGCCAACCTCCGTTTGAATTTGTGGTTTCAAGGCAGATTCTTGAATTTTGGTTCGATAATCGCCCATCAAAACCGTTTGTTGTTGCTCTTTGATTTTTGGAGCATATTCAATGGCTAAACGCACCAATTGGTTCAGCGTTTCATTGGTTCGTTCCTGGGCAAATGTTTGCATGGACAGGAAAAAAAGTATTGTTAAATATCTGTATTTCATTTTTTGAATATTTGAGATTTGTGAACGGTGATTTGTGATTTTCGACTTTTTTGGTGTTTTTGCCAACAAAATTATCGTCCAGTTTGTTGATGAAAACTCCAAGAAAGGCAAAATAACTATTCACTGATAACTAATAAACTAATAATTGTCAATGGCTATCCGCTGCTGCCTTTGCTGCTTTGGCGGCTTCTTCAGGACTTATTTTATCTCTTCTCAATAAGAAAATTAATGGAAAAACTATGATAAAAAATATTGATATTAATCGAAAAGTATCTAAGTAAGCTAAATAATAGGCTTGTTTTGCCACTACTGCCTCCAACTGCCGATACGCTATTTGGGTGGCATCGAAGGCATTACCCGTAGCAGCAGTCATATTACGTACCGCATTAGACAGCCTTTCATTAAAAAGTGGATTATCTGTGGACATATTTGCCATCAAATCAGAACGATGTTGGGCCGCTCTGCTTGTTGCATAATTGTTCGCTAAAGCAATTCCAAAAGCCCCTCCAAGTTGTCTAATCATGTTTGTCAAAGAAATAGCCGCTGGATATTCCTGTGGTTTCAAACCCGAAACTGCTTGATTTATTAAGGGTAATTGTAACATCGCTACGCCAATAACTCTACAAAGTTGCATGGGAAAAAAATCCCAACGTCCCATATCTGTAGTGGAAGTTCCTGAATAAAAACCAAAAAATATAAAGAACGAAATCCCAATTGCCATATAAGGAATAGGCGAAGCACCAGCTCCCATTCTTTTACCAATAATTGGGAATAAAAGCACCGCTGCAAAGGTGGGAAACATCAATGACAAACCTGTTTCTAAGGCCGTGAAGCCATTAATTCTTTGCACCATTACTGGATAAACAAAAACGGAAGTAAACAATCCAAAACCTGCCACTAAGGTTAAAAATGAAGCAATGGCGAATTTTTTATATCGGAATATGTTTAGATTCACTACGGGATGGTCGGTAGTCAATTGTCGCCAAACGAAACCAACTAACCCTACAACTGCCATAATAGAAATAATCACAATTTGTTGAGACTCAAACCAATCTTCTGATTCGCCTTTTTCCAAAATATATTGTAATGACCCAATTCCTATAATCAATAATAAAATACCCGTATAATCAATAGTGATTTCAGATTTTTTCTTGCCTTCACCTTCCTTTTTGTCAATATAAACAAAAGCTAAGGCTGTTGCTATAATACAAATTGGAATATTAACAAAGAAGATTTGCGACCAATGATAGTGTTCCACGATGTAACCTCCTAAAACAGGTCCTAAAGTAGGTCCGAGTACAATTCCCATTCCAAAAAGACCAGAAGCAATTCCTCTATCTTTAGGGTCAAAAGCATCAAATAAAATGGCTTGTGAAGTAGATAATAATGCCCCACCGCCAATTCCTTGCATAAATCGCCAAAAAACCAATTCCCAAAGTGATTCAGAAGTGCCACAGAAATAAGAGGCAATTCCGAAAATAATCATGGAGGTAATGTAATAATTTTTACGTCCAAAATATTCCCCTAAAAAACCAGTCATTGGAATAATAATTACGTTTGCGATGGCATACGACGTAATTACCCAAGCAACATCTTCAATGGTAGAACCCAATGAACCCGCCATCTGGGTCAAAGCTACGTTTACGATGGTCGTATCAAGTAGCTCCATAATGGCTGCCGTGATAGTTGTTATTACGATAATATATTTTTTCATAATTATTTCAATGGAACAGAAACTTCCATTGAAAGCCCTGCACGTAGCATATTTCTGTACTTATCCAAATCCAATATTTCAATCTTTACAGGTACTTTTTGGGTAACTTTTACAAAGTTTCCAGAGGCATTATCAGGAGGTAATAATGAAGTTTTTGCTCCTGTTGACTCAGCAATTGACATAATTCTTCCTTTCAAAGGCTTTTCAGGATAGGCATCCATTTTTAAATCAACTTCATCGCCAATTTTTAAATTACTCATTTGTGTTTCCTTAAAATTCGCCACTACCCAAAACGAATTATCCTGAACGATGGTCATTAAAGGCTGTCCTGCCTGAACAAATTGTCCTGCTTCAATAGACTTTTTGCCGATACGTCCAGAGCTTGGAGCATACACTTTCCCGTAAGTTAATTTTAGTTTTTGCTGTTGAATTTTTACCCTTTTCACGGCTAAAACAGACTCTGCTTTATGAAGAGATGCTTGGAGAATGGGCATTCTTGATTTTGCCGTTAAAATATCCTCCTGACCGGCATCATATTGAGCTGCTAAAATTTCTGCATTAGATTGGCTATCATCCGCTTGTTTGCGAGTAATGGCATTTTCTGCTACTAATTTAGCATCCCTTTCTGCATCTTTTTTGGCTTTTTCACGACGTAAATAATTAGCTTTTAGATTGGCATTTGCCGACTGAATAGTAACTTTCAAGTTGTTGATATTTGCTTTTGCATTTTCAATATCAGTTAAAGATT
>JANPIG010000516.1:0-5782 GCA_031424875.1 Cytophagales bacterium | reverse complement strand
TGGCTCAAATGAATAGGCTTTTTTCAAAGATAAACTTGAATAAATGGGTACTTCAATGGTAGGGTCGCCCTGCATATAATCCAAATACGCAAAAGTAGTGGGCGACATCACTACATCATGCTTTTGCTTGGCGGCTTCAATGCCTCCTTTCATTCCTCTCCAACTCATTACGGTTGCATTGGGAGCAAGTCCACCTTCCAAAATTTCATCCCAACCCAACAAAGTTTTACCTTTTTTATTAATAATTTTTTCCACTCTTTTTACAAAATAACTCTGCAATTCGTGCGTGTCTTTCAAATTATTTTTCTTCATAAAAGCCTGAATGCCAGGGTCTCTTTCCCAAAAACCATGATAAGCTTCGTCTCCACCCATATGAATGTATTTGTTAGGAAAAAGTGCTGCTACTTCCGTAAAAACCTTATCCAAAAACTCATACACCTTTTCATCCGAAGGGTTTAATGTATTTTCAGTAAGCATTTTGAATGTACCATCAGGAAACCATT
Source organism: Cytophagales bacterium (assembly GCA_031424875.1). Classification (GTDB taxonomy): domain Bacteria; phylum Bacteroidota; class Bacteroidia; order Cytophagales; family Spirosomataceae; genus Arcicella. The sequence continues at coordinate 5,279 of JANPIG010000516.1, read as the reverse complement.
CTGAAAACTTTGTTCCTGGATTTACGTAGCGTTTTACATCTTTCTGAGTTGATAGTTCTGGATAGGCTGCCAAAATTGCCATGCTATGACCAGGCACATCAATTTCTGGTACTATGGTTACATGACGATCTGCCGCATATTGAATTACTTCTTTTATTTCGTCTTGCGTATAAAAACCACCATAAGTAGCTGGTTCGCCTTCTTTGGGTTCTGGATGGTTGCCATAATGCCCAAATCTCGCTACTCTTTTCGAACCAATTTCGGTCAATTTTGGCAAAGATTTAATCTCAATTCTCCAACCATTATCATCTACTAAATGCCAATGAAAAGTATTGAATTTATAACGAGCCATTAAGTCAATGTAGCTTTTTACTTCTTCCTTGGTAAAAAAATGACGGCTCACATCCAACATCAATCCTCTCCAACCAAAACGTGGATAATCCGTTATCTTGCAGCCCATTATTGGGTACATTCCCATCGGAAAATCCTTATTTTCAGCCTGTGCGGGCATCAACTGACGGAGTGTTTGCGTGGCATAAAACAGTCCTGCGGGCTTATTGGCGGTCATTTTTATGGTTGTTCCATCCACATCGAGGGTATAGCCTTCGTTGCCCAATTTGGCATCAGGCGTTTTGTTTAAAGCAAAAATCATCACTTTATCTTGCATCGTGGGCGAAGGCACTTTCTTGAAAATAGGCTTTTGTCCCCCCATAAAACCCAATGAATTCACTAAATTTTCCGCAATTTTCTTGGCCTCGGGGTTTTCATCTATCACCTCTATACTCGTGCGAGCATCAAGCATAAACATACTCATGCCCGTTCCCATCACGTTTTCATAACTCACGGGGGCAGGAATGATATTATTTTGGGCAAAAACTGAACATGTACTCAGCAATAAAACTATAATTTTTCTCATGTTTTTTGTTGATTTTTTGGATTTGTATTTTGAAAAGTAAAGATAGTATTTTGTGGCATTCTAAACCAACAACTGAAAAATACGTTAAATAACTTATAAATTAGTTGTATAACTGAAATATAAGTTATACATTTGACTCATGGAAGAATTAACAAAAACGGAAGAGCGTATTATGCAAGTATTTTGGCAATTGCAATTGGCATTTGTCAAAGACATTATTGAGCATTTGGACGAAGACCCTAAGCCACCCTACAATACGGTTTCATCGGTAGTCAGGATTTTGGAGAAGAAAGGATATTTGGGTTTTAAGGCTTATGGAAAAACCTATCAATATTTCCCCATCATTACCAAAGAAAATTATGCAAAAACCTCATTTAAAAAGGTTTTGAACAACTATTTTGATAATTCTGCGATGAGTTTAATGTCTTTTTTAGTGAAAAAAGAACAGCTCTCGGAAGAGGAATTAGCGGAGTTAAAACGAATTATTAATGAGCAGTGATTGATTCTATACTTCCCGAAAGTTATTTCTACTTTCGGGAAGTTATTATCGAAGTATTTAATCTCTCAAAATATGAACTATTTATTAGAATCAAGCATTTGCATAGCCCTATTTTATGCACTTTATCTACTGATTTTCAGCCGATTAACCTTCATTCGACTGAACAGAATTTATTTGCTTTCGAGTTTGGTAATTAGCCTATGTGTCCCCTTGATTTCGTATCAATGGGAAGAAACAGTTTTAATTAATGAACCTATTGCCGAAACTTCTGCAAATGATATTTCTACACCGCTATTACTGACAAAAGATTTATCAAAACTTAATGAAATTTCTACCGTAGAAAAGCCTTTTGATTGGATGATGGTTTTGCAGATTTTGTATGTATCGGGAGTCATTTTTATGTTTGGGAAATTACTATTTTTCATGATTAATACGCTGAAAGTTAGGATTATTGCAAATAAATTTTTCATTTGATGAAGTGTTTTTAAGTTAAAAATTCATACAAATATTCATCCGTTGAAGTTTTCAAAAAGTAAGCAAGCCGACAAATATCATATTTCTCAATATTTAAGGTTAAAATATTGTCTTGTTCTTTATTCATTTTATACTTTTTATTTCACAAATCCCTCTATCTAAATCGAATAAACTCAAACACTTCTCCTTTCCTAAACGCTTGAATATCAGCAGGTAACTCCACAAATCCATCACAATCCGTAAGGTTCGCAAAGTCCGCAGAGCCACTACCTTCAAAAGGTGTAGCCATGAGTTTCCCTTCTTGAAAATATGTTTTGGCGGGAACAAAATAAGCTAAGTCAGGTTTAAAAAAAACGTCTCTATCCAACACCACAAACTCCTTTTTGTCGGTCGTTCCTTTGATGCTGGGCAAGGCATATTTACAAAAACATAAAAAAGTAGAAACGGGATTTCCTGGCAAAGCAAAAATTACTTTGTTATCATCCGTTTTGCCAAACCAGAAAGGTTTTCCAGGCTTTTGGGCTACTTTATGAAAAAGTTTTTTTATACCTAAATCTGTTAATATTTCTGGCAAAAAATCCTTCTTTCCTGCCGATACTCCACCACTCAAAAGTATCACATCGTGGCTTAACAGAATTTGCTCCAAATGCTTGAATAGCAACTCTTTATCATCTATTAAATGAAAACGATTAGCCTTAATCCCAACGTTTTGCAAAGCCGCAGCCAACATATACGAGTTGGACATTCTGATTTGATAATATTCGGGTGTCTGGTCAATATCCACTAACTCATCGCCTGTAGAAATTACGGCTACTCTTGGGGGTGTTTGTACAAGGACGTTATTCTTGCCCACAGATGCCATAATTGCAATTTCGGCAGGGCTAATTTTCATCCCTTTTTTTAATAAAATATCTCCTGCCTTTCGGTCAATTCCTTTTTTATGAATATTTTGCCCTTGTTTAATTTCTTTCAAAGGGATAGTTATATAAGCCATTTTTTGACCCTCAACTTCTTGAATACCAATGTCTTCGTACTTAATGACAGCATCACATCCCAACGGTAAAATTGCCCCTGTCATTACTTCTATGCAAGCGTTGGAATCGGTTAAAGTCTTTTGAGGCTCGCCAGCGAATTGGATATTTTCTATTAAAAAATCTTTGCTAATAGTTGAACAATTAACGCCAATGCCATCCATTGCCACCCTATCAAAAGGTGGGAAATCTCTATCGGCTACAATATCTTCTAACAAAATTTTTCCGAGACTTTCTAACAGTGCAACATTAGAAGTATTCGATATAAAGGCATTATCTTGAACAATTTTAAGGGCTTCTTGTGTGGAAATCATAATTTTTCGATGCTTGATGTTCGTGATTCGATGTTTGGACTTATCTTCGATTTAACTTTGTAAAAATACTCATTTTTCGCCCTTGTTGGAGTTTTCTCCAACAAGCTACCTCCCGATTTGTTGGAGAAAACTCCAACAAAGGCAAACTATACAATTAAAATATGTCATTTACTCATTTAGATTCAAATAACAACCCATCCATGGTTGATGTTTCAGACAAAGCCATTACCAAACGCACTGCCACAGCCCAAAGTATTGTGGTTTTGACAGATGAAATTATGGTAAATTTCAAGGATGGTGACCTGCAAACCAAGAAAGGTTCTGTCCTTCAAACTGCCATTATTGCGGGTACAATGGGTGCAAAAAAGACCTCAGATTTGATTCCTCTTTGTCATCCATTAGGATTAGATTCTTGTAAATTTCAAACAGAAATTTCTGGAAATGAGGTAATTATAAAATGCACTTGCTCATTAACCGCCAAAACTGGTGTGGAAATGGAAGCCCTCACGGGGGCAAGTATTGCGGCTCTGACAGTGTATGATATGTGCAAGGCATTCTCACATGATATTGTCATCAAAGAAACTAAATTATTGTTGAAAACTGGTGGCAAAAGTGATTACATAAAATGAGCAATATTAAGTTACCAACCATAAATGCATTAATCCTTTCAGGCGGACTTAGTACACGCATGGGTGAAGACAAACGGATGATTAATTATCATGGAAAGACTCAAGAACAATATCTTTTTGATTTACTAAGTCCCTATAGCTCAGAAGTTTATGTTTCAATAAATAAAAACCAAGCTACTGGTTTACCCTATATTTTTGATCTTAATTTATCCGTAAAAAGCCCCCTTGTTGGGATACTTTCGGCCTTTGAAAAAAACCCAGAAATAGCATGGTTAGTAGTAGCTTGTGATATGCCATTCGTTAATCAAGAGGTCATTGAATACCTGATAAATCATCGAAATCCAGAGAAATTTGCTACTGCTTTTAAAAATCCTGAAGAACATTTCCCTGAACCATTATTGACTATTTATGAGCCTAAAATATTAGAGAAATTACAAGAGGCAGTTAATCAAGGAAAAAAATCTCCTATGAAAATTTTGCAGAGTTTGGATGTGGAATTATTGGAAGTGATTAATGATCAAATGCTTCTTAATATAAATACGCTGGTTCAGAGAGAAGAGATATATAAAAATAGCCTGTCCAAATGATTTGAACAGGCTATTTTTATATTTAAACAAAACTAAATATTATCCTTCCGCTGGCAATTCAGCTTGTTTAACGGCATTGGCCGCTTCCAAATCGGCTGCTTTTCTGTCTTCGTTTCTTGTAAATTCTTGATACGTGGTCAATTGCTCAAACGGACGAGGACCAATCAAACGCTCTAAATCATTTTGAAAAAGTACTTCTTTTACCAATAATTCCTGAGCTAAAATCTCTAATTTATCTTGTTTGTCTGATAACAATGCTCTGGTGCGTTCATAAGCCGTACCTATAATTTTGCGAGCCTCCTCGTCAATTTCACGGGCAGTTTGTTCTGAATAAGGTTTATTGAAATTGTATTCATTTCCACCTTTTGAATCATAAAAAGAAACATTGCCCAATTTATCGTTCATACCATATACCGTGACCATACTATATGCCAATTTGGTGATACGCTCTAAGTCATTCTGAGCTCCCGTTGATATTTTCCCGAAAGTAATATCTTCGGCTACTCTTCCGCCCAAGGTTACACACATTTCATCTATCAATTGCTCGGTACGATACAAAAATTGCTCTTTCGGTAAATATTGAGCATATCCCAAAGCCGCTACGCCACGTGGTACAATTGTTACTTTTACCAATGGATTGGCGTGTTCCAAGAACCAACCTGCAATAGCATGACCTGCTTCGTGATAAGCTACAATTTTCTTTTCTTCGGGCGAAATCAATTTGTTTTTCTTTTCCAAACCGCCAATTACTCTGTCCATCGCTTCTTGAAAATCCTTCATATCCACCGCTGTTTTACCTCTACGGGCAGCAATCAAAGCAGCTTCATTA
>JANPIG010000515.1:0-2356 GCA_031424875.1 Cytophagales bacterium | reverse complement strand
CGGGCGAAGTAAGTCTTTTTAATAATCCAACCGTAATAAATATTTGTCCTCCTGGCAAAGCAAATGCGTTAATGGTCTCAGGATCAGCCAGTAAGTGAAAATTAAATTGATATTCTGATTTACTGGCATCCGAATTGGCGACAATTTTTGTACCAACCGTTTTTACAAAATCTTGTGCTTTAGGGTCTTCATACAATCCCCCAAACTCTGCCGCCATTTGGGGTGCTGACTGCAAGCCCGTAGCAATCTCTTGTTGAGGAGTCATAGTAACTGCTTGGCTTTTACCCGTAATAGGATTAACCTGCATTTTTGAAAAATAAGAAAATAAGGCAATACCTGCCATGATTAACCCAATAAAAAGGCGAGATTTAAGGCTTCCTGAATTCATAATATTTTTTTAATAAAAGGTAAGTAATACATTAAAAATATTGTCATAAAATTATTATTCCACGTAACTAAACGAAAATTAAAAAAGTCTCAGCATCTTTCCAAATTTCGATCTTCGATGTTCGTAATTCGATGTCCGACAACCAAGCATCGAAAATCGAACATCGAATTAAAGTTAATTTTTGTTAAATCACATCTCACAATGTTAATTTCCAACGTTTTAATAACGAAATTTGATAATACTTAAAGGCTTGATTTTCAATCTGCCAAAATTTACTTAACTTTGTACCCTTATGTACAGAAATCAAAGATTTTTATTATTTATATTGTTTGCCGTGGTTCTAACTGCTTGTAGCAATTTTGAGAAAGTCAGAAAAATGACTGACGAAAAAAAGAAATATGCTGCTGCCGTTAAATATTACAAAAAAGGTCAATACGACAAAGCAAGCATACTTTTTGAGGAATTGTTACCGGTTTTAACCGGAACTGACCAACAGGAAATAGCCACTTTCTACCAAGCCTATTGTGATTATCACACGGGAAGTTATGAAACTGCCAATTTTCATTTCAAACGTTTTGCCGAAACTTTCGCTCGTAGTGAGTATTATGAAGAGGCTGTATATATGGCGGCATATTCTTTATACAAAAACTCACCTGACTATAATCTTGACCAAAGTGGAACGATTACTGCTATCAATGAGTTACAAAGTTTTATCAATAATTATCCAGAAAGCAAATATCGAGACGAATCCTCTGATTTGATTAAGTTACTTAGGGTAAAATTGGAACGCAAAGCTTACGAAAAAGCGAAATTATATAACAAAACCAGTGCTTTTAACATTGCTACCTTAAAGTCTGCTGTGATTGAAATTACTAATTTTCAAAAAGAATATCCTGATTCAGATTTCAACGAAGAAATGGCATTTTTGAAAGTTCAAGCCCAATATTCATTAGCTCAAAGTACCATTGAAAGTAAGCAAAAAGAGCGTTTTGATGAAGCCATTAAGTTTTATCAGGCTTTTATTGATAAATATCCCAACAGCAATTACTTGAAAAAAGCTGAACCTTTATATGAGATTAGCTTGAAAGAAAGTGAAAGAATTGCAAAATTGGAGGCTGAATATAAAGCCGCCAGAGATAAAGAAAAATCAAACACTGCCAAAGTTGGTGCAGCAGATAAACAATAAAATAAATATGGCAACAAATCCATCAATCATTACCAGAAACGTAGCAGAATTAGCTATTAAAGCGGGCGGAAATACTTACGAAGCCGTGGCGATTATCGCAAAACGTGCCAGACAAATCTCTTTGAAATCTAAAGAAGAATTGAACAATAAATTATCTGACTTTGCTTCATCAGTAGATAATTTGGAAGAAATTTTTGAGAACCGTGAGCAAATCGAAATTTCTAAATTCTATGAGCGTTTGCCTAAGCCAACGTCTTTAGCAATTGACGAATTTTTGGAAGATAAATTCACTTATACTTTGCCAAGCCAAGATAAAGAGGATTAAGGATTAGGTTACTGGTAGATAAATAGAAAAAGGTGTTTAGAATTAATTCTGAACACCTTTTTCTATTTTATCTACCAGTAACCATTAACTAACAGAAGGCATTTTCCAACCATTATGATAATCGGGAATGATCAATTTATTGGCAGCTTTATTAGTAAATTTGCTGGCAGATTCATCGTAATAAATTTTCTCGCCCGTACGATACGCTACATTACCCATGTGTGAGTTGACAGCTACTTTTACTCCTGCCTCAATGGGACAATTCAACTTAGTTAAGTCCTTGCTTTTCAGAACCTCTACAAAATTTACAGCATGATTATTCAAGCCATTATCCGATGCTTTAATCAACGGAACGGCCTCCATCAACTCTTTTCCATTTACCTTTTCAGGAATCACTTCCCAACCTCCACGATTGACTACCAATGTTCCATTTTTTCCGATAAAAGCAATACCGTGT